>JBOFDB010000480.1:0-4413 GCA_051646545.1 Sphingomonas sp. | reverse complement strand
CGAACTCGACCAGCTCGCCCGTCGGCGACACGACCGAGATACCGCTTTCGCCGATCGTCGCGACGCAGATATTGCCGCTCGCCTCGACGCCGAGCGAATCGAAGAATTTATAGCCCGCCGGCCGATAGAGGGGACGCCCCGCCCCGCCCAGCCCCGCCGTCTGGTCGACCTTGCCGGGTGCAATCACATCGAACGCCATCAGGCGGCAGGTATAGGTCTCCGCCGCGTAGAGCGTCTTGCCATCGGGCGAGAGGCCAATGCCATTGGGATTTTCGCTGGGGAAAATCACTTCCTCCAAATGGCTGCCATCGGCCTTGGCGTAGAAAATGCCGGTAATGTCGCGCTCGCGCGCGCGGTTCTTGCCATGGTCGGTGAACCAGAAGCCGCCATGGCTATCGAACACGATGTCATTCGGCCCGCGCAGGATGCAGCCGAAATCGCCGTCCTTGTAGAGGACCTCGACCGCCCCGGTGGTGATATCGATCCGCTCGATCCGCCCGCCCGAATAATCATCGGCCTGGCCATGCGGGATCAGCAGGCCGCTGGGGTGGGTGATGTAATTGAAGCCGCCATTATTGCAGCAATAAAGCTTGCCATCCGGGCCCATCGCCAGGCCATTGGGTCCGCCGCCCGGCTCCGCCACGGTTTCCTTGCGGCCATCGGGGTGAACGCGGGTGATGCGGCCCGCGGCGATTTCGACCAGGATGACGCTGCCATCGGGCATCGCCACCGGACCTTCGGGGAACCGCAATCCCTCCGCGACGATTTCGAGCTCGGCCATCCTATCCTCTCGCTTTGTTTGCTTGGGGTGCCTATCTGCCCCCTGTCGCCCGACCCGCCAAGGAGAATTCGCCCATGTCCGATGCTGCTTATGATGCCGATCTCGCGCTGTTCGTCGACGGCGCCTGGGCAGCCGGCGAGGGCCGCGAGACGCGTCCGGTGGTCAATCCCGCGACGGGTGGCGCCATCGCGGAGGTGCCGCTGGCGAGCGCGGCTGATCTTGACGCGGCGCTGGCTGCTGCGGAAAAAGGCTTTGCCGTCTGGCGCAAGACCGACGCCAACAAGCGCGCCGCCATCCTCCACAAAACCGCGCAATTGCTGCGCGACCGGGCCGAGGCCATCGCGACGCTGATGACGCGCGAACAGGGCAAGCCGTTGGCCGAATCGCGCGCGGAAGTGGCGGGGTCGGCACAAATGTTTGATTGGTATGCCGACGAGGCGCTGCGCGCTTATGGCCGCGTGCTGGTGCGGCCCGAGGGGCAGCGCTCGATCGTCATTCAGCAGCCGGTCGGCGTCGTCGCGGCGTTTTCGCCGTGGAATTTCCCGCTGTACCTGATGGCGAAAAAGCTGGCGCCGGCGCTCGCGGCGGGCTGCTCGGTCATTGCCAAGCCGCCGGAAGAAACGCCGGGCTGCACCAGCGCGCTCATCCGTTGTCTCGACGATGCGGGCCTGCCCAAGGGCGTCGCGCAGCTCGTGTTCGGCGTGCCCGATACGGTCAGCCGCCACCTGATCGCCTCGCCCATCGTCCGCAAGGTGAGCTTCACCGGGTCGGTGCCGGTCGGCCAGCATCTGCTGCGGCTGGCGGCCGATGGCGTGAAGCGCACGACGATGGAGCTGGGCGGCCACGCCCCTGTGCTGATCTTCGCCGATTGCGACCTTGAAAAGACGCTCGACATGGTCGTTCCGCAGAAGTTTCGCAATGCGGGCCAGGTGTGCGTCTCGCCGACGCGCTTCCATGTCGAGGAATCGATCTACGAGGATTTTCTGGCGGGTTTTGCCGCGCGCACCGCGCAGCTGCCGGTGGGTGACGGGCTCGATCCCGCCAACCGCATGGGGCCGCTTGCCAATGTCCGCCGCCCCGAGGCGATCGAGCGGCTGGTCGACGATGCCAAGGCCAAGGGCGCGCGAGCCTTGGTGGGCGGCGAGCGATTGGGCGACGAAGGCTTTTTCTTCCGCCCCACCCTCCTCGCCGATGTGCCGCTCGAGGCCGAAATCATGTCGACCGAGCCCTTCGGCCCCGTCGCGGTCAGCCGACCATTCACGGACATGGACGAGGCGATCGCCGAAGCCAATCGCCTGCCCTACGGCCTCGCCGCCTTCGCCTTCACCGAGAATGGCCGCCGCGCCAACATATTGGGCGACGCGATCGAGGCGGGCATGGTCGGCATCAACAGCTTCGCGATCAGCACCGCCGACGCGCCGTTCGGCGGGGTGAAGCATTCGGGCTTCGGCAGCGAAGGCGGTACCGAGGGCTATGCCAGCTATTGCGTGACCAAGGCGGTGCATCAGGCGTAGCACGGCGGCCACCTACCACCTGATTCCTCTCCCGCTTGCGGGAGAGGATAGCACAGCTTAGCGCGGCAGCGCTTAGCGAAGCTTGGTGAGGGCAAACCTGCCGTCGATGGTCCGGGATTCACCCCTCACCCAGCTTCGACTAGGCGGCAAGCCGCCAAGTCTTCGCACCCCTCTCCCGCAAGGGGAGAGGGTTCGCTAGTCGCACCGCTAGCCTCTGGCTCCCCACCTCGCTAAACCCCCGCCATGACCCAGCTTCGCACCGGCGGCCGCATCCTTGTCGACAACCTGGTGGCGCAAGGCGTCGACCGGCTGTTCCAGGTGCCGGGCGAGAGCTTTCTCGCCGTGCTCGACGCGCTCCACGACACGCCGCAGATCGAGGTGGTGACGTGCCGGCAAGAGGGTGGCGCGGCGTTCATGGCGTGTGCGGACGGCACACTGACCGGGCGACCCGGCATCTGCTTCGTCACGCGCGGGCCGGGCGCGACCAATGCCTCGATCGGCGTCCATGTCGCGATGCAGGACAGCCAGCCGATGATCCTGTTCATCGGCGATATCGACCGGGGCCACCGCCACCGCGAAGCGTTCCAGGAAATCGATTTCGAGGCGATGTTTCGCCCCATCGCCAAATGGGCCGCCCGCATCGACGACGCGCGCCGCATCCCCGAATATATCGCCCGCGCCTTTAACACCGCGATCAGCGGGCGGCCCGGGCCAGTCGTGCTGGCGCTGCCCGAGGACATGCTGCGCGATGAGGTGGAGGCAGTGGATCGGCCGCGGGTGAAGCGGCTGCGGACGTGGATTTCGCGAGAAAACTTCGACCAAGCGCTCGATGTCTTGCGCACCGCCGAACGGCCGGTTGCGATCGTCGGCGGCGCGGGCTGGGATATCGCGACGAATGCGGCGTTCGGCCATTTTGCCCGACATTGGGGTATTCCCGTTGCAAGCGCATTTCGCCGCCAAGATGCGGTTACCAACCAGCGCGGCGATTGGGCTGGTAACCTAGGCTACGGCCCAAACCCCAAGTTGGTCGAACGGATCAAGCAGGCCGATGTGATCCTGGCCGTTGGCGCTCGGCTCGGCGAGGCGACGACCGATGGCTACACGCTGATTACGCCTGATCACCCTGATCAAAAGCTGATCCATGTCCACCCCGACCCGGCAGAACTAAACAGCGTCTATCGTGCCGATATCGCCATCTGCGCCGATCCGTGCGCCTTCGCGATCGAAATCGTTTGCGCCGACTTCCCAAAACAACCCCTGTCCGCTGCCGCCGAAGCGCACGCCGAATGGCTCGATTGGGCGACTCCAAAACCGCGTGAGGGTGTTTCCCTCGATCTGGCTCAGTGCGTGCTGGCGATGCGGGAGGCGCTGCCCGCCGATACCATCATCTGTAACGGCGCCGGCAATTTTTCGGGCTGGTGGCATCGTTATTGGCATTACGAAATGCAGACTTCGCAACTCGCCCCCACCGCCGGCGCGATGGGCTATGGCGTGCCCGCTGCCGTCGCCGCCGCGCTGCGCTGCCCCAACAAGACCGTCGTCGCGGTGGCGGGCGATGGCGATTTCCTGATGAACGGGCAGGAACTTGCCACCGCCGTTCAGCATGGCGCGAACATGCTCGTCATCGTCGTCGACAATGGCGGCTATGGCACGATCCGCATGCACCAGGAGCGCGATTATCCGCGCCGCTTGTCGGGCACGGCGCTCAGCAATCCCGATTTCGCCGCGCTCGCCCGCGCTTATCATTGCTGGTCGGAAGTGGTGGAGACCACCGAGCAATTCGCCCCCGCGCTCGACCGTGCGCTGGCCGAAAAAGGCGTGCGGCTGCTCCACCTCAAGACCGATATCGAAGTGATCACCAATTCGACAACGATCAGCCGCTTGCGGGGGGAGTGATCGCTGCCGTCATCCCAGCGAAAGCTGGGATCGTATGCGGCAAGCGACCCCAGCTTGCGCTGGGGTGACGGGATACGCTGGGGTGACGGGATAAGCTGGGGTGACGGGTATAGGCTGGGGTGACGGATAATAGCGGGGGCGGCGGTGTGGCTCTCACCGCAAGCAATCGTCCTTAATAACAATCGGGCCGTCCCGGCTTGCACCGGGACGGCCCTTCCCTCG
>JBOFDB010000067.1:0-3073 GCA_051646545.1 Sphingomonas sp. | reverse complement strand
TGGCAGCCGGTAAAGGGTTTGCGGCTGATCGGATCGGCCACTGACCGCGATCTGGCGCCGACGCCGCAACAGCTTGGCAATCCCCTGATCACGACGCCCAACGTCCAGGTTTATGATTACCGCAATGCCGCGTCGGTCGCGGTGACGGCGGTGACGGGCGGCAACCGCGCGCTGATCGCGGAGCAAAGCCACGTCAAGAAGCTGGGGCTGACGGTCAATCCGTTCAGCAAAATCGACCTCGACATCATCGCCAATTACGTCACCGAGCATGACGACAACCCGATTGTCGACTTCCCGGCGGCGACAGCGGCAATCCAGCAGGCGTTTCCCGGTCGCTTTACGCGTACCAACGGTACGCTGACGGGCATTAACGAAACGCCGATCAACTTCGCGTCGAGCGACCGGTCGGAATTCCGCTATGGCTTCAACGTGTCGTTGCGGCTGAAATCAAAGCTGCAAAAGCAGATTGAGGCGTGGCGCGCGGGCAAGGGCCCCAACCCCTTTGCCGGCCTGCGCGTGCCCGGCCTCCCGGGGGGGCGCGTGCCTGAGGGCGCATTCCCCTTTGGCGGCCAGCGACCGCCGGGCGGCGGCGGTCCGGGAGGTCCGGGAGGTCCGGGTGGTGGATCGGGCGCGCCGCCTTCGGGCGGGCCGGGCGGCGGCGGCTTTGGCGGCCCCGGTGGCGGTGGCCCCGGTGGCGGAGGCTTTGGCGGTGGCCGGGGCGGCTTTGGCGGCGGCGGTGGCTTTGGTGGTCCGGGCCAGACGGGCGGGCGCCTGCAATTTGCGGTCTATCACACTTGGCACTTGACCGATCGCGTGCTCGTCGCGCCTGGCGGCCCGAGCTTCGACCTGTTGAACGGCGATACCATCGGCAATTCGGGCGGCCAGTCCGAACATGAGGTTGAGGTGCAGGCGGGCTATGCCAATAACGGGCTGGGCGCGCGCCTGTCCGCCAATTGGCGCAGCGCGACCGATGTGTTCGCGGGCGGGGGCACGGCGCAGACGCTGCATTTTGGCGATATCGGCACGATCAATCTGCGGTTGTTCGCGGACCTGAGCCAACGGCTGGACCTCATTAAGAAACATCCGTGGATGCGCGGCATGCGCGTGGTGTTTGACGTCCAGAATCTGCTCAACGACCGTCAGCGCGTCACCGATGCGACCGGCGCGGTGCCGATCAGCTATCAGCCCGGTTATCTCGACCCCACCGGGCGCACCATCCGCTTCACTATCCGCAAGCTGTTCTTCACGCTGCCGACGCCGGGGCAGCGGCGGCCGGGGTGAAGGGGTTGCGAGCAGGGGCGACGATGCCTTAGGCGATGGCGCCATGACCATCGCCCCCATCGTCCCTGACAGCGAACATCGCGGGCTGCTTGGCCGCCTGCCGCCGCGTCTGCGCGATTATGCGATGCTGGCGCGGTTTGATCGACCGATTGGCTGGTGGCTGCTGTTCTGGCCGGGGGCCTGGGCGGTGGCGCTGGCGGATGGGGTGCGCGATCGCTGGGGACTGATCTTCTGGCTGCTGCTCGGCGCCATCGTCATGCGCGGCGCGGGCTGTGTCTATAACGACATCATCGATCGCGACCTTGACCGGCAGGTCGAGCGGACGCGCCATCGCCCCATCGCCAGTGGCGCGGTGTCAGCCAAGGCGGCGTGGCTGTGGCTGGTTGCGCTCAGCCTGGTCGGGCTGGCGGTGTTGATCCAGCTGCATCCCCTGGCGCGGCTGGTGGCGCTGGCCAGCCTGGCGCCGGTCGCGGCCTACCCGTTCATGAAGCGGATCACCTGGTGGCCGCAGGCGTGGCTGGGCATGGTATTTTCCTGGGCCGCGCTGGTCGGCTGGGCGGATGTTGCGGGCAGCATCGGCGGGGCGGCTTTGTGCCTCTATCTCGGCGCGATCGCTTGGGTGGTCGGCTATGACACCATCTATTCGCTGCAGGACCGCGAGGATGATGCGCTGGTCGGCATCCGGTCGTCGGCGCGCGCGATGGGGCGGCATGTGCGGGCAGGCACGGCGGCTTGCTACGCGCTGGCGGTGGCGCTGTGGGCGGTTGTCGTGTGGCAAGTCCGGCCCGATCCGCTGGCGCTCGTTGCGCTGCTGCCCGTGGCGGTCCATCTTGCTTGGCAAGTGCTGACGCTTGATCCCGATGACGGCGGCAATGCGCTCGCCCGCTTTCGATCGAACCGGCAGGCCGGCTGGCTGATGTTCGCGGCCTGTCTGGTCGTCGGCACGACACTCGGCTGAGCTGGTCCCAACCCGTTTTCTTCGCCCGCGACTACCGGGCTTGGGCCGGCTCTGCCCAAACGGTGTTTAGCGGTCCCGCGCCCGCAAACGCAATTTGGATCGGTTGCACGTACCTCTCACAGCCCCTAAGTCGCCGACGATGTTGACCGTGGATCAGGCCCGCGACCGGGCCAGCGATATCGTCGCGCGCGCCATCCGCGCCGGCGCGGATGCCGCCGACGCGCTCTATGCCGGTGATGCGTCGACCGAGGTTTCGGTGCGGCTGGGCGCGCTGGAGGACATCGGCCGTTCCGAAAGCGAGGCGCTGGGCCTCAGGGTGTTTGTCGGCCAACGCAGCGCGAGCGTCGCGATGTCGGATTGGTCGGCCGATGCCGTGACGGCGCTGGTCGAGCGCGCGGTGGCGATGGCACGGAAAGCGCCAGAAGATGAATGGGCGGGCCTTGCCCCCGCCGACCGGTTGATGCACGGGCCGCCGCCCGCGCTCGACCTGGACGATGGCGGTGAGGTCGCGCCCGATGCGCTAAAACAGCGCGCGCTGACGGCGGAGGATGCCGGGCGCGCCGTGGCGGGCGTCACCAACAGCGAAGGCGCGACGGCGTCTTCGGGCCGTTCGGTAATGGCGCTGGCGACCAGCCACGGTTTCGCTGCGGGCTATGCCACATCCTCGCACAGCGTGACGACGGTCGTGGTTGCCGGTGGCAGCGACGCGATGGAACGCGATTATGACTATCACTCGGCTCGCCATTTGCGTCACCTTGAGGATCCGGCAGCGATTGGCCGCCGCGCGGGCGAGCGGGCCGTGGCGCGAGTCAATCCGGGCCGCCTTGCCAGTGG
>JBOFDB010000189.1:0-1349 GCA_051646545.1 Sphingomonas sp. | reverse complement strand
GGGCAGCCTGTCCGCTCAGCTGACGGCCTGATCGGGCGGACGCTGGATGTCGGCGCTTCGGTCGCGCGGGTCATGCTGGTCTCCGATCCGCAAAGCGTCATTCCGGTGCGGCGGGCGAGCGATGGGCTGGCCGCGCTCGCCACCGGGACCGGATCGACACTGGTTGAAATCCGGCCTCTCAACAGTGCGACCAATAATTTCCGCGTGGGCGACATCTTGCTGACTTCGGGCAGCGGCGGCCTTTATCAACCGCGCACGCCGCTGGCCGTTGTCATCCGCCTGACCGATGATGGCGCGCTTGCCCGGCCCATTGCCGACCCGGCGATTACCGATGCGATCATCGTCGAACGCGCCGCCAATGCTGGTCTGGATCTGCCTGCGGAGCCTGCCGCCAATGCGGCGGCGAGCGGCGCGCCGTGAGCAGCGGTGGCTATCACCCCGATTATGCGCCACCGGTGCGCGCCCGCGTTTATATCCTGCCCGCAGCCACGGTGATCGCCGGATCGCTGTTGACCGCCTGGCCCGCCATAGTCAGCGCGCCGTTGCTACCACCACTGGGGCTGATGATGCTGCTGGGCTGGCGCTTGCTGCGTCATGACGTCTGGCCAGTGTGGGCCGGGCTGCCGCTGGGTTTGATCGACGATTTGTATAGCGGACATCCTGTCGGCACGGCAGTGTTCAGCTGGACCGTCATTCTGATCACGCTGAGCCTGCTTGATATGCGGGTGGTGTGGCGCAGCTGGTGGCTGGAATGGTTGATCGGGGCAGCGGCCCTGACCAGTGCGCTGATCGTTGGCGGATTGCTGGCCCGGGTTGGCGGGCTGGCGGCCTTGTTGCCCATGATCGCGCCGCAAATACTGCTCAGCGTCGCCTTGTTGCCCCTGTTCATGCAACTGGCCGCCCTCCTCGACCGCTGGCGCCTCAGATGATCCGCTGGTTCCAGCGTCGTCGGCAAAGCCGCCCTGCCCCGCCGCCAGTGACGGCAGGATCACAGCTGGTGACCTTTGATCGCCGCGCATTGTTGCTGGGCGGCGCACAACTGGCCGTCGGCGGCCTGTTAATCGGGCGAATGGCGTATATTTCGATTGTCGATGGCCAACGCTATCGCCTGCTCGCCGAAAGCAACCGCGTCAATCTGACGTTAGTGCCCCCCCGGCGCGGTTGGATCGTTGACCGTTATGGCAAGGCGCTCGCTGACAACCGGGTGGCGCTGCGCGTCGATATCATCCCTGATCGGGTGACGGGGGACCGTGAGGCACTGATTGCGCGGCTCCGCCAGCTGCTCGTGATTGACGAGGATGCCGTTGAGCGCATCCGCGAGGGCATCGAACGTGGCGGTGCGGCCCCTG
>JBOFDB010000358.1:0-9506 GCA_051646545.1 Sphingomonas sp. | reverse complement strand
CGCGGCCTATGCCTTGCTTGCCTATCAGACAGCGTGGCTCAAGGCGCATTACCCCCACGAATTCTTCGCCGCCTCGATGTGTTTCGACATGGCGCTGACCGACAAGCTGGGCGTTTTTGTTGACGATATGCGGCGCCTGGGCGTCGCCATTCTGCCGCCGTGCATCAACGCGAGTGCGGCGGAGTTCAACGTCGAACAAGGGGCTGAGGGCCTTGCGGTGCGCTATGCGCTCGCCGCGCTCAAATCGGTGGGCGAAGGCGCGATGGAGCGGCTTGTCGCCGAACGACGCGAGCGGGGGGCCTTTACCTCGATTGACGATCTGGCGGCCCGCGTCGACCCGCGCCTGCTCAACAAGCGGCAAGTCGAAACGCTGGCGGCGGCCGGCGCGTTTGACGGCCTTGATCCCAATCGCGCCGGCATTTTCGCCTGTGCCGAAACCATATTGGCGGTGGCCAGCCGCCTGCATGACCAGCGCACCAGCGGCCAGGCGGGGTTGTTCGGCGATGCCGAGCCGGCGTCGGGCGCATCGATCAAGCCGCCGCAATCGGCGCATTGGTCAATGGCCGAGCGCATGGAGCAGGAGCGCGAGGCATTCGGCTTTTATTTCTCCGCTCACCCGGTGGATCGCTTCAAGCATCTGGCGCGGCTGCATGGCGCGCGAACCTATGTCGAATTGGGTGATATCGACATTCCCGAAGGCGGCGCGCGAGTCGGCGCGACGATGGCGGTGCTGGTCGAGGATGCGCGGTGGCGGACCTCGGCCAAGGGGCGGCGCTATCTGATGGCGACCCTATCCGATCCGTCGGGCCAGTTTATCGCGACCTGTTTCGATGATGGCGTGGCGACCGCGCTGGAAGAGGCGGCGCGTGCTGGCGGCTGTGCGCTGGCAACAGTCGAGCTCGATCGGCGGCCCGGCGAAGAGACGCCGCGCGTCACCGTGAAAAAACTTCAGGCTTTCGAAACGCTTGCCTCCAATGCGCGGATGGCGATGGAAGTGACGGTGGAAACCCCCGAGGGGATGCAGGCGCTGTGTCGTCTGCTTGCCGAATTGCGCGGCGCGCGCGGCGAGGTGATGGTGCGTGCAACCCTGCCCCAAGGTGGTGCGGCGCAGATCCGGCTGGGCCGCGCCTTCCTGCTCGATCACGAACTTGCCCAGCGGATCGAGGCGATGCAGGGTGTGTCCCACGTCACGCTGAAGACGGTCGAGAACCGGCCGCTCGCGCTGGCGGGGTAGGGAGAAGGCAATGCTGGGCGGAATGCAGGATTATGCGCTGCGCGTGCCGCGGCTGATCGATCATGCCGCGCGCGAACATGGCAGCCGCGAAATTGTCAGCTATTGGGCCGATGGCCGCGAGACGCGTACCGACTGGGCGGGGATTGCCCGGGATTCCAGGAAGCTCGCGCAATTGCTCGAAAGTCTTGGCTGCGGCGTCGGTGACCGCATTGCCACGCTCGCCATGAACCACAGCCGCCACCTCGTCGCCTGGTATGGCGCGATCGGCATTGGCGGCATCATCCACACCATCAACCCGCGCCTGTTTGACGAGCAATTGGTCTATATCGCCAATCACGCCGAAGACCGCGTCCTGTTCTATGACAGGCAATTCCAGCCGATTGTCGACCGGCTGCGCGGGCAATGGACGACGATCGAGCATTTTATCGTCTTTGATGATGACGGACCCGACGGGTTCGAAGCGCGAATTGCAGCGTTTGACGGGGATTATCGCTGGGTCGAGGGCGATGAGCGGGCGCCCTGCATGCTCTGCTATACCAGCGGCACGACGGGCAATCCCAAGGGCGTGCTGTACGAGCATCGCTCGACGATGATCCATGCGATGTGCGAAGTGCAGCCGGCGGTGTTCAACCTCTCGGCCCGCGCGGTGGCGCTGCCGGTGGTGCCGATGTTCCATGCCGCGTCCTGGGGCCTGCCCTTTGCCGCTGCGCTGTCGGGCACCAAGATGATCTATGCCCAGACCAATGATGCCGCCGTGCTGTGTCGGCTGATGAATCAGGAAAAGGTGACGCATTCGGCGGGCGTGCCGACCGTCTGGCTGTCGATGTTCCAGCATATCGACGCCACCGGCGAGTGGCCCCGGCATCTGAAGCAGGTCACGATCGGCGGATCGGCGGCACCGCGCGCGATGATCGAGCGGATCATGGGCATGGGGATTGAGGTCAAGCATTTGTGGGGCATGACCGAAACCTCGCCGATCGGCACGGCCGGCGCGCCGCCACCCGACTGGGACGAGCTTAGCCTCGACCGGAAGCTCGATCGTATGTGCAAGCAGGGGCAAGTGCCATTTGGCATCGAGCTGAGGGTGATCGACGATGCGGGCACCGAGCAACCGCGTGACGGGGTGTCGTCGGGCCGGTTGCAGGTGCGCGGACCCTGGGTGGTGAAGCGCTATTTCAAGGCGGAGGCCGACGCGATTGACGCCGATGGCTGGTTCGACACCGGCGACGTCGCCGTCATCCACCCTGACGGCACGATGCAGATCACCGACCGCGCCAAGGATGTGATCAAATCGGGCGGTGAATGGATCAGCTCGGTCGAACTCGAAAATGCGGCGGTCGGCTGTGCGGGCGTCGCCGAAGCCTGCGCGATCGGCGTCCATCATCCCAAATGGGATGAGCGGCCGTTGCTGCTGGTGGTCCGCAAGGAAGGCAGCTCGGTCACGGCGGACGAGATCACCGCGCATCTCGCCAAGCATGTCGCCAAATGGTGGCTGCCCGACGAAATCCTGTTCGTCGACAGCCTGCCGCACACCGCAACAGGCAAGCTGCTCAAGACCGCGCTACGCGAACAATATCGCGATTACCGGCTCGCGACGGCGGCATAGGGACAAAAGCAACAGGTTAATCCCAAACCGTCATTGCGAGGAGCGCAGCGCCGAAGCAACCCAGGGTCCGGCACATTGGCTGGATTGCTTTGCTTCGCTCGCAATGACGGGCGCTTTAGCTGCGGCCGCCAGCGCCTTTTAGAAAAACACCTGCGCGTTGAGGGACAGATATTTGGTGTCCGCTGCGCTTGACCGATTGGGCGCGGTTTGCAGGAAGCGGCCCTTGGCGAGCCAGTCGCCATCGACGGTGAGTTGCAGCCTTTTGGGAATCGCCCAATAGCGGAGGCGCGCATCGATCTGCCAGCCGCCGTCATGGCCGGAGCGGCCAGTGGGATCGACCACGCCCGTGGTTGCGAAGCCATCCACGGCGGAGGCCAGCCAAAGTTTTTTCACTGTAGCAAAGGCTTCCCAGCGCTTGTCGGGTGTGACTTCCAGTCGGGGCCCCATTGCGACCAGATTGCTCCGCGAAATCGCATTATAGAGGCCAGCGGGTGAAAAATCGGCGCGGCGCATGCCATAGAGCGTATCGAACCGCCCATAGACGCCATGGCGATGATCGCCCGAGGCATAATCCCCTTCCATCACCAGATGCGGTTGCCAGCCGCCGCGCCACTGATAGCCGAGCTCGGCATGGCCAAACCACGCCTCGACCGGGAGCCGTGCGGCACTGGCGGCAAGCGAAGCGGAAATGCTGCCCGTCTGGCGAATGCCCTCCACCTCGAAATCGAACTTGCCCGGGCGGGTCGGCGCCAGCCAGCGCAAGGTGATCGAGGTTAAATGCCGGTCGCGCGTCGGGTGGGTCGGGGTGTCGCGCTCCTCAAAGCGATAGACCGCGCCGTCGATCGCCGTCGCGCCCAGAATGCCGCTTTTCGACGCCCGGCCGCCCCATAGCCGCGTGTCAAAGCCTTCATGGTCGAACTCGACGCGATCGTGGCGAATGCCGGCAATGTCCTCGGGCAAGCGCTGCTGCGGCAGGACGTAAATCAGCGTGCCTTCGACATGGCCGGGCGCCGTGATATCCGCCCTAACACCGGTAAAGCCGTTGACCGTGTTGCGGTAATCATCTCGCGCGATCAGGCGTCGTGACCCGAGCTGCAGCGTCATGCGCCCAGCGGTAACACGGGCCGACCAGGCCCTGCCGAGACCAAGATCATAGGCGATCCAGGCGTGCGTCAGTTCGAAAGCGTTGACCTCATTGGTGGTCAGCGCCGTGGGATTGGCAGGATCAAGCGCACGCGAATCCCACATCTCGCCATCGAAAGACCAGGGACCATGGCGATAACTGGCGTTGATGATCGTGCGCAGCTGGGTGGACGCCTCGTCAGCGGGAACACCGGCGCGCGCCTGCCCGTCGATGATTTCGTAGCGCAGCCGTGCCGACCCCGAAAGGTGAAACCCCTCCGGCGCCGGCGGCAGGCTCTGGCCCATCACCGGCGATGCGACAACCAATCCTGCGCACAGCCAAACCCCTTTCATCGTTCCTGGACTTAGCGTAACGATTTTGACCGGTCACCGGTTACCTTTCAAATAATTCACCTTGCGGACCCGCCGGCGGCTTGAAGAGATCGGTTCGCAGGGCGGGGCGATCGCGATTGAGACCATATTTGCGGCAGGCGATGTGGAAGCGAGCGCGCATCAGCTCGGCCCACGGCCCTTGCCCACGCATGCGAGAGAAGAATTCGGGGTCATTGTCGCGCCCGCCGCGGATCGACTGGATCGTCGCCATCACCTTGGCCGCCCGATCGGGGAAATGCGTGTCGAGCCAGGCGCGGAACAGCGGCGCGACTTCGTGCGGCAGGCGAACGGGAAGGAAAAACGCCCATTTCGCGCCTGCATCGGCCGCTGCTTCCAGCAGATGCTCCATCTCATGATCGGTAATGGCGGGGATGACCGGCGAGACCGAAACATAGGTCGGCACGCCCGCCCCGGCCAACGCCTTCACCGCCGCCAGTCGTTTCGCCGGGGCGGGGGCGCGCGGCTCCAGCGTCATCGCGATGCGGGGATCGAGCGACGTGATCGAAACCGCGACGCTGACCAGCCCCTTCGCCGCTATCGGCGCCAGCACGTCAAGGTCGCGCACGACGCGGTCGGATTTGGTGGTGATGGTCAACGGGTGGTTGGTTTCCGCCAGCACTTCCAAACAGCCGCGCATGATCCGCCACTCGCGCTCGATTGGCTGATAGGCGTCGGTATTGGTGCCAAAGGCGATGGGCTTTGCCTGATAGCCTGGCCGACCAAGTTCGGCGCGGAGCAGGGCGGGGGCATCGGGCTTGGCGAACAGCTTCGCTTCGAAATCGAGGCCCGGCGACAAATCGAGATATGCGTGCGTCGGCCGTGCAAAGCAGTAAATGCAGCCATGCTCGCAGCCGCGATAGGGATTGATCGAACGGTCAAACGGGATGTCGGGCGATTGATTGCGAGCAATGATGGTGCGCGGGTGCTCGACCGTCACGCTGGTGCGCAGCGGCGGTGGCGCGCCGTCCACGGCTTCGCGCGCGTCGAGCCAGTCGCCATCGGCCACTGCGCTTGGCAAATTGAAGCGCGTGCTGGACCGGTTGATGGTGGCACCGCGAACGGCGCGTGCTTTGGCTGGCATGGGCAAGACATAGGATATCAGACGGAACGCATCAAGAACATTGGCCGCATCGTGCGTCGTGCCGATTGAACTTGGCGACGGGTGAGGTAGGATCGCCGATACGGACACGAGGGGGCATGAAATGAAACCGATTTGGCTTTGTGCGGCAATGGCCTGTTCTGTGGCGACGCCCATTCAGGCGCAAGATAAAGGCGCAGCGCCTGATGTGCTGTTTGACGCCACCGACCCGGCAAAAGTCGCGGATGCATTGAAATTAGCCGGATATAAGGCGATTCTGAAAAAAGGGGACGATGGCGACCCCTATATCGAGAGCGGAGCGAATGGCGGCACTTTCACCGTCGATTTTTACGATTGCAAGGAAGGGAAATGTACATCCTTTCAGTTTTCAAGCTTTTACAATGCCGACCCATTATGGACAATTGCATTCGCAAATGACTGGAACGTGCATAATCGCTTTCTGAAAGTCGCGATCGACGAAAAAGGGCAATTGCGGGAAAATCTTTACGGTACTGGCGTAGGTAAGCTGACTCAGGCCAATTTCGCCGATCTTGTCGACTGGTTTCAGACGGCGGACGGCGAGTTGAGCCGGTTCATTGCCGACAAGCGGGCCGAGGCGAAGCCCAAGGCGAAATGACTATTTTTCCATAAGTCGCGGCATCAGCTCGACGAAGTTGCAGGGCTTGTGGCGGCTGTCGAGCTGATCCTTCAAAATGCCGTCCCACCCGTCCTTCACCGCGCCGGTGGAACCGGGAAGCGCGAAGATATAGGTGCCGCGCGTCACACAGGCGCAGGCGCGCGACTGAACGGTTGAGGTACCGATCGACTGAAAGCTCAGCCAGCGAAACAGCTCGCCGAAACCCGGGATCATCTTGTCGGCGACGCGTTCGATCGCTTCGGGCGTTACGTCGCGGCCGGTAACGCCGGTGCCGCCGGTGGTGATGACGCAATCGACTCCCGCGTCGGCGATCCAGGCTTCAAGTTGCGCCACGATCGCATCGCTGTCATCGCGCACGATCGCGCGGTCGGCCAGCACATGGCCAGCGCCAGTCAAGCGTTCGACCAGCGTATCGCCCGATCGATCATCAGCGCGCGTGCGCGTGTCGGAGACGGTCAAAACCGCAATGCGGACCGGCAGAAACGCCGCCTTGGGATCAATTGGCACTGGGGTTGGCGGCAATCACGCCGCTGAGCGGCGGGGGCGTGGTGGGCTGCGCCTGTTGCTGCTGCAAAAGCTGCGCCTGGGCAGCGGCGGCAGCAGCGGCCGCTGCGGCCAGCGCGGTCGCACTGGGAGTGGGGGGAGCGAGCGCGGTCTTCACCTTGATGCCTGCCGCACCGGGCAATCCCGGAAAGCGCGGCCACAGCCCCTGCGCCAGTGCGGCGCGGCTTGGCGAGGCGCTGCGGCCCGTGCAGCGTTCATACATCCAGTAATTGCGCAGCACGGTCACGACATAGCCGCGCGTCTCCCAATAAGGGATCGATTCGATATAGAGCAACGGATCGCCGCCGTCGCGCGATTGCGCGTTCCATAGGGCGACGGGCACGGGCCCGGCATTATAGGCGGCAATCACCTTGGGCAGCAGGCCGCCGGTCGCGGGCTGGTCGCGCAACGTCTCAAGATAGCTCTGCCCCACTTCGATGTTGAAGGCAGGATTGGTCAGCGCGGCGCGATCGGCGCGGAATCCGCGCTGGCGGGCAACGTCCTGCGCCGCAGCGGGGCGGATTTGCATCAGGCCATAGGCGCCGGCGCTGCTCACCGCATTAACGCGGAAGGCCGATTCCTGCAGCGTGTGGGCGTAAACCAGCGCTTTGTCGACGCGCCACCCGCCCTGTGGCGTCCAGGCCGGCGCCGGATAGCGGGCATCGACCAGCACATTGCTGGGCGCGCCTTCAGGGGCATTATGCGCCAGCCAGATCTGGGTGGCGGGCAGATCAAACGCCGCCGCCAGTCGCATCAGCCCCTGATAGCCGGTGGGATCGCCGATCCTGGCCTCGCGCTTCAGCACCTGATCGGCAAGATCGATTTCGCCGATTTCCGCCAGCGCGGCGGCGACACGGACATTGGGGCGATTGCCCAGCGTCGCCCAGTCCTGGTCGATCACCGCCGTCATCGGCCGTTCCGCCACAGACTTCAGGCCAAGCGCCTGGCGCGCGAGCAGCCCGTAAAACGTCTCGTCAAATTGCGCCGCGCTTTGCAGATGTCCTTCAACGCGTTCAGGCCGTCCGCATGCCATATCGGCGCGCGACGCCCAGTAGAGCCCGGCGGCGCGGAATTCGATGTCGGTCGCCTGCCCAGCCACGGTTTCAAAGGCCTGGCCAGCGGCAAGGCAATCATGCTGGCGCCATGCGGCAAGGCCCGCCACCCAGAGCGCCTGGACGACCCACTCGCCGCTGCCCGCCGCCGCGCGCGCCGCCATTTGCCGGGCATTGCCGTCATCACCCGCGAGATAGTAGATCCAGGCAACCTTGTGCTGCCATTCGGTCAATGCTTCGGGCGAAAGACCTGCCGTTCCCTCCAGCAATGCCTGGGCGCCAACGCCGTCATCCGCCTTGATAAAGGGTTGCATCTTGATGGCGAGCTCCGCCGCGGCGGCATCGCTGCGCGCCAGGCTGTGGGCGCGGCGGCGCGTGGGCGCAGCGCCGACCCAGCTCATCGCGCGGGTATAAGGCAAATCGGGCAAGGCGTCTGCCCCTCGAGCCTTGGCCAGCCGTGCCAGCGCCTCTGCCTCGGGCAATTCGGGGGCAGTCGCGATCAACTGGGTCAATTCTTCCAGCCCCGCCTTGGGCGAGCCTTTGGCGGTAAACAATTCGGCGAGTGCGATACTGTGGAGCGGGCCGGGCTTCATCGCGGCAAGTTGTAACCGGGCGTCGATCCACTTGCCCGCGCGGATGGCGTCGAAAACCTGGCGATATTGCGCGCGCTGATCAACGTCGAGCAGGGGGGGAATGCCCTTGGCGCTCGTCGTTTCCGGAAGCGACATGGCGGCGGGAGACGAGGGCGTATCGGCGGCCACCACGGGGGAGGACAGCCCCACCGCCAATGCCATCACCGCCGCGACTGATCGCTTCACGCGTTCCTCCCCATCAACAATTGCAAGTCACGCCACGCTTCCCCCTTAGCTGCTGGCCGTTCGAGCAGGAAGCGGGGATGAAAGGTCGCGACTGTCCTGATTGTGGCGCCCCCATGGTTAACGACATGCGAACTGCCCCGCGCCAGGGCAACGTCTGCCCCGAGCACGGCACGGCTGGGCGCATTGCCCATCAGCAGCAACGCCTTGGGCGCCACCAGGCCGAGATGATGGCGCGCAATCCGGGCCAGGTCGTCAAAGGCGTCGGGGGGCAATCGCCCCGCCAGCGGTCGCGTGACGGCAAGCGAGGCGAGCAGAATGCTGTCGCGCGACTTGCCGATTGCCGCGAGCATCCGGTCGAACAAAATACCTGGCGCGCCCGCCAGTAGGTGACCGGCGCTTTCATCGTCGCGCTCGGGCGCTTCGACCATGATCATCACATCGCTGGCCGCGTCTCCCATCGGGCCGATGCGAACATTGCCCCAGCCAAAATCGGGCGCCACCTCGCTCACGCGCCAGGCGTTGAACGCCGCCAGCGTCGCGGGCAGCGCGGTGGGCGCGGCCACTGGCTTTGTCGGCGCGCTCTCGGCGCGGGCGGGGCGTTCCGCCGCGACTTTGGGTTCGGCGAGCCAATGGCGCGGCGCCTCATCGACCAGCGCGTCAAGGCCTGCCTCGCGCCACCAGTCGAGCATGCTTTCCGCTGCAGCGGCGAAAGGGAAAATCGGCTCAGCCCCCATATTTGCATAGAGTCACCAGTTGACGGGAAGGTCAATTCGCGGGCACCGGGGGATAGGACAAGACGTTGTCCGCATGCGATGATGCAACAATCTGGCGATGCGGGCGGGGAGTGGCGGATGAGTGAACGTGAATCGATGCCCTATGACGTCGTTATCGTCGGCGCGGGGCCAGCAGGGCTTTCGGCGGCGATCCGGCTGAAGCAGGTCGCGGCGGAAAAGGGCGCGGAAATTTCGGTCTGCGTGCTGGAAAAAGGGTCGGAGGTCGGCG
>JBOFDB010000558.1:0-1278 GCA_051646545.1 Sphingomonas sp. | reverse complement strand
GGCCGACGACCAGCCCATCGGCATCGACGATATGCCATTTCTTTTCCACCTCGGTCGGCTTTACCGACTTGGTGGTCTTCATCAGCGCCTTCATGGCCTTGAGACCTCTTGTCAAAAGAAACGGCCGCCCAATCGGGCGACCATAATCGGCCGCACAAAGCCGCCAATGCGCAGGCTCTCTACCGTCGGGGCTGCGCAAGTCAAGCTTTTGCGCGGCTTTGGCGACGGGTGCTATAATACCTGTTGCTTGGCGGGCGTCAGCGCAATGCGCCGTCCCGTGGAATGTGCCGCCCAGGCGGTCGCCACGACCAGCAGCGCGCCGGTCAATTGGTGTAGCGCCGCCAGCGTAATGTCGACGCCCGACATCACGGTTGCGATGCCGAGCAGAATCTGGACGCCAAAGGCCGTGTGCACGGCAATCGATGCGCGCCGGTCGCCCGCGCGGCGCGCCGCACGCGCCAGGACCAGCAGCATCGCCACCGCCGCCCATGCCCACCAGCGGTGGATGAAATGGACCAGCCACGGATCGTCGACCAACAGGGTGCCGACCGGTCGGCTGCCAATGACCTCGCTGGGGAAGAAGCGCCCATTCATCAATGGCCAGTCGCTCGCGGCATGCCCGGCGCGCAGCCCCGCCATCAGCGCCCCGTAAAACAGCTGGATCGCCAGTACCGCCCCCGCCGCCAGCCCCAATGGCGTGAGGCGCGCGGGCCTGGCCAGCGGATGGCGATCAAGGTCGCGCAGGTCAAGCGCGGTCCAGACCACGCCCGCCAGCGTGAACAGCGCCGTCATCAGGTGCGTCGCCAGCCAGAGCGGCGCGACTTCGGTGCGGTCGCTCAATCCCGATCGCACCATCAGCCACCCGAACGTGCCCTGCAGCCCGCCAAGCGCGAGCAGCACGACGAGCCGCCAGCCAACGCCCGCCGGAATCTGCCGCCGCAGCGCAAACCAGATCAGCGGCAGCGCGAACACCGATCCGATCAGCCGCCCAAGCAAGCGATGCAGATATTCCCAAAAAGAAAATAACCTTGAAACCCGCCACGGTCATATCGGGGTGGATCGCGCGATATTGCGGGATTTCGCGATAGCGGGCGAATTCGGCTTGCCACTGCGCCTCGCTGAGCGGCGGGATGACGCCGCTGATCGGTTGCCATTGCGTGATCGACAGGCCCGATTCGGTCAGCCGGGTAATCCCGCCCACCACCACAATGGCGACGATCATGGCGGCGACGATATAGAGCCACAGGGCAAGCAGGCCCGGGCGAGCGCGGTCTAGCG
>JBOFDB010000540.1:0-2650 GCA_051646545.1 Sphingomonas sp. | reverse complement strand
CAGTGGCGTCATGCCGGTGGTGTTCGATCCGCGTGTCGGGGCCGGGCTGATCGGCCATTTGATCGGTGCGATCGCGGGTTCGGCGATTACCCGCAAGACCAGCTTCCTGTTGCATCAGCTGGGCAATCGCGTCTTTGCGCCTGGCATCACCATCCGCGATGACCCGCATCGCCCGCATGGGCTACGCTCGCGGCCTTTCGATGGCGAGGGGCTGCCCGTTGGCCCGACCGCGCTGATTGAGGATGGTGTGCTGCAGACCTGGCTGCTCGATTCCGCCTCGGCGCGGCAATTGGGGCTTGAACCCACGGGCCATGCCGCGCGCGGCGTTTCCGGGGCGCCGGGCGTCTCGGTCAGCAACCTGTTTATGGAACCCGGGCCGATGCCGCCCGAAACGCTGATCGGCGAAATTGAAAACGGCGTTTACGTGACCGAGCTGATCGGCATGGGCGTCAACACCGTCACCGGCGATTATTCACGCGGCGCCAGCGGCTTCCGCATCGAAAAGGGCGAGATCACCAGCGCGGTCAGCGAATTCACCATCGCGAGCAATCTTGCCGATATCTATGCGGCGCTGGTGCCGGCCAATGATTTGCGCTTTCGCCATGGCATCAACGTGCCGACGCTGCGCATCGACGCGATGACGGTGGCGAGTGGCTGATCCGGCGCTGCTGGCGACGGCCGAGGCGATGGCGGCGATTGCCGCCGAGGCGGGCGCGCTGGCGATGGACCGCTGGCAGGGCGAGTTTCGCCGCTGGGACAAGTCGCCGGGCAATCCGGTCAGCGATGTCGACCTTGAGGTCAATGCGCTGTTGAAGCGGCGGCTGACGGCGCTCGACCCTGATGCGGGCTGGTTGTCGGAGGAAACCGCCGACAATCCCGATCGATTGGGCAAGGACCGGCTGTGGGTGGTCGATCCGATTGACGGCACGCGCGATTATGTCCGTCGTCGCTCCGGCTGGGCGGTGTCGGTCGCGCTGGTTGCGGCGGGCAGGGTGGTGGCAGGCGTGCTCGACGCGCCCGCCATTGGGCAGCGGTGGCGCGCGGTGCGGGGCGGCGGCGCGTATCGCAATGGCGCGCCGATCCGCGCCAGCCAGCGCCTGCTGTTTGCCGGAGCGCGGGTGCCGGCGGATCAATTGCCCCGGCCCGACAGCGACTTGCAGCTGGTCGCCAAGCCCAATTCGATCGCGCTCAGGATCGCGATGGTGGCCGCCGACGAGGCCGATCTGGTCGCGACGCTGCGCTGGGGTTATGAGTGGGACATCGCCGCCGCCGCGCTGATCGCCGAGGAAGCGGGCGCCACCGTCACCGATGCGTTCGGCCAGCCGCTGCGTTTCAACACCCAAAGCGCGCAGGCATTTGGCGTGCTGGCAACCGCGCCGGGCATCCACGCTGCAGCGGTGGAGAGGCTGGCCGAGCGGGCGAAGGAATTTGCGGGGCGGCCCTGAGCCCCTTCCCGAAAGGACGGGCTTTTGGGGATTGCACCTATTGTCCGTCCCCCATAGCCTGCCCGCCATGCGCCTCCTTCTCCCCGCCCTTTTCCTCACCCTCGCCGCGCCCGTCGCCGCCAAGGCGCCGCCGCCCACCGATTATGCCGCGCGCGTCGCGCGCGTCCTCAAGGACACGCCGCTGATCGACGGGCATAACGACTGGGCCGAGACGCTGGCCGAGCGCGAGGGCGACAAGCGCTGGACGCTCGACCTGACGCGCCTGAAATCCACCGGTGACGATCGCTACAACACCGATATCGATCGGCTGCGGCGCGGCATGGTCGGCGGGCAATTCTGGTCGGTCTATGTGCCCGCCACGCTGCCGCCGCTCGAGCAGGTGAAAGCGACGCTCGACCAGATCGACCTTATCCGCACCATCGTCGCGCGCTACCCGCAGGCTTTTGAGCTGGCGCGCACCGCCGCTGACGTCCGCCGCATCCACAAGGCCGGCCGCATCGCCAGCATCATGGGGGTGGAGGGCGGCCGCCAGATCGCCGACGATCTGTCGGTGCTGCGCGCCTATCACACGCTCGGCGCGGGCTATCTGACGCTGACCCATTCGCTCACCACCGACTGGGCCGATTCGGCGACCGACAATCCCAAGCACAATGGCCTGACCCCCTATGGTGAGGCGGTGGTGCATGAGCTCAACCGGCTCGGCATGCTGGTCGACCTCAGCCATGTCAGCGAGGCGACGATGAAGGCCGCGCTGCGCGTGACCAAGGCGCCAGTGATTTTCTCGCACTCGTCTGCGCGCGCGCTCGACGATCATCCGCGCGATGTGTCGGACGAGGTGCTGGGGCTGGTCGCGGCGAATGGCGGTGTCGTGATGGTCAATTTCGCGCCCAATTATGTGTCGGACAAGGCGCGGCGCTGGGCAGCCGAGCTGGCGGCGGAAAAGGCGCGGCTCAATTCGCCGCCGTTCGGCGGGCTTTATATCGGCCAGCCTGACAAGGCCGATGCGGCGCTGAAAGCTTGGATGGCGGCCAATCCGCCACCGCCCGTCACCCTGAGCGATGTCGCTGACCATATCGAGCATATCGCCATGGTGGCGGGCGTCGACCATGTCGGACTCGGCTCGGATTTTGACGGGGTGGGCAATAGCCTGCCGACCGGCCTCGAGAATGTCGACACCTACCCCGCGCTGCTTGCCGAACTGATGC
>JBOFDB010000404.1:0-2014 GCA_051646545.1 Sphingomonas sp. | reverse complement strand
GGCGTCCGAGCCGAAAATCACGACGCCGACATTATCGGCCTCCAGGTTGAGCGCCATGCCCTGCACGCCATTGGCGAACTCGACCATTTCGCCGGCCTGAACATTGTCGAGGCCATAGATGCGCGCGATGCCGTCACCGACCGACAGCACCTGGCCGGTTTCGGAGACTTCGGCCTCGGTGCCGAAATTGGCGATCTGGTCCTTGATGACCTTGGAGATTTCTGCGGCGCGGATATCCATAAATCTGACTTTCAGCCCTTCATTGCGTGCGCGAGGGAATTCAAACGGGTCTTGATCGAGCTGTCGATCATCTGGCTGCTGATGCGGACGACAAGCCCGCCGAGCAGCGAAGGATCGACCGAAAGGTCAACAGTCACGTCGCGGCCGACGCGGGTGCGCAGGGCCTGCTTGACGGCATCGACTTGCGCGGCGTCGAGCGGGTGCGCCGACGTCACTTCCGCCGTCGTCTCGCCGCGATACGACGCGGCGAGCTGGCGAAAGGCGCGGATGACTTGGGGAAGGGCGGACAGGCGCCGATTCTCGGCAAGCACGCCCAGGAAATTGGCGGTCAGCGTGTCGAGCTTCAACGCCGTCGCCGTCGCGGCGACCGCCTTTTTGGCGTCGGCGCGGCTGACCAGCGGGCTGGTGGTGAGGCGCGCGAAATCAGCGGAGTCGTTCAGCGCGGCGCGCACGGCGGCGAGGTTCGATTCGACCGTGTCGATCGCCTTTGCGTTACGCGCCAGATCGAACAGCGCGATGGCATAGCGCCCCGGTAAGCTCGCCTGAATACCGCCGGATGTCTCCACGCGATCCGAATCCCTCTTTGACTCAAAGGAGTTAGTGGCCCCATGCGCAGACAGGGCGCAACCGCGCCCGGCGATGGGTTGGCGGGCGGTTAGCATCGGCGGGGCAGGGATGCAAGCGGGGCGCAAGGCCTGCTATGCCAGCTGGCGCGTGACGATAGCGAGGAGGAGGCAGATGGGCGCATCGATAAGGCGGGCATTATCGGCAATCGCGCTGCTGGCGATCCCGGCAGGGGCGATGGCGGCGCCGACCGATCGCTCTGCTGATCGGGCCGTCATCACCGCCGGCGAGCATGACTGGGGCCACGCCTTTGTCGTCGGCGATCGCGCCACCATCGACCGGTTGCTCGCCGACGACTTCATCGGCATCGACACGCATGGCAAGCGTTATACCAAGGCCGATATGGTCGCTTGGGTCGTCGCCGGTCCCAATCTGACCGCCGACACGGTCGGCCCGGTCGATATCGCCTTTTACGGCGACGTCGCTATCGCGCGCGGCAGCGAGCACCAGATCGGCCCCGCCCCCGCCCGCGCTGCCCAGGATCGGGTATGGACCGATGTGTGGGTGCGCCGCGATGGCATATGGCGCATCGTCTCGGCCGTCGATGTCGATCCCGCGCTGAAATAATGCCCGCACTTTGAGCGCAAGTCGCGGGGTTTCGTGCGACAATCTGTCGCCTACATCACCGCCATGGACAGCATGACGCACAGCATTGACCCTGACGCCGCCTGGGCGGCTTTTATCGCGCGTGACCGGCATTCGGACGGGCGGTTTGTCGGCGCGGTGAAGACCACCGGCATCTATTGCCGCCCCAGTTGCCCGGCGCGCCACCCCAAGCGCGAGCATATGACCTTCTATCCCGATGGCGAGGCGGCGCGGGCAGCGGGGTTCCGCGCTTGCCTGCGCTGCAAGCCCGACGAGGTGGCGCGCGACCGGGTGGCGGTGGCGCGCGCGATCGAGATTATCGAGGCAGCGGAGGACGGCCTATCGCTCGAGATGGTGGCCGAGCAGGTCGGCTATGCGCCGCACCATTTCCATCGGCTGTTCAAACGGGCAACCGGCGTCACCCCCGCTGCCTATGCGCGCGGGCTGAAGGCAGGCGCGGCGACCAGGGCTTTGGAACAGCAGGCGCGAGTGACCGACGCGATATATGAAGCCGGCTATTCCGCCCCCAGCCGCTTTTACGAAGGTGCCGGGCGACGGCTCGGCA
>JBOFDB010000268.1:0-1114 GCA_051646545.1 Sphingomonas sp. | reverse complement strand
GACCAGCAGCGCCAGCGGTAGCAGAGCAAAGGCGCCCCGCTTTATCATGGTGCTGTCGGCGCCGTTGGTGCCGGTCCGAGCGCTTCCGGTGCGTCCGCAAGCAGCGCGATGGTGACGGTCCATGCGGCGACATTCTGCTGCACTTCAGCAGGGTCAATGGCCGCAAGGGTGTCGTCAGCGGTATGGTGCAGGTCGAAATAGCGGGTGCCATCCTGTTGCAGATCGACCAACGGGACGCCTGCTGTCGCCAGCGCGCCAATGTCCGCGCCGCCGCTGGCGGGATCGCGCCCGCGCGCGATGCCGAGCGGGTTAAGCGCCGCAGCGATCCGGTCCGCCAGCGGGCTCGCCGCAGCGGGCAGGCGGAAATCGACGCGCCAGACGCGCCCGGCCCCGAAATCCGATTCGAGCGCGACGGCATGCGTCGCTGCACCCGCGGCATTGGCGGCGTGGCGCTGGCCATAATCGCGGCCGCCCCAGATGCCGACTTCCTCCGCCCCCGCCATCAATATGCGGATGGTGCGGCGGCGCTGGCCGGGCAGGGCGGCAACGCGCTGCGCCGCCGCGGCAATGATGCCACACCCGGCCGCATCATCAATGGCGCCAGTACCAAGGTCCCAGCTGTCGAGATGGCAGGCGATCACCACCATGCCGGCGGCGGGATCGCTGCCGGGGATATCGGCGATGACATTGCCGGAGGTCTGCTGGCCGATGTTGCGCGGGGTGAGCGTCAGGCGCATCCGCACCGGCGTGTCGGCGCGGGCCAGCATGCGTTCGAGATTGTCAGCATCGGGATTGGACAGGGCGGCGGCGGGGATGGGCGTCACGCCTTCGCCGAAATTGGTATTGCCGGTGTGCGGATTGCGCCGGTCATGGTCAGTGCCGACCGAGCGGATGACAATGGCCGCCGCCCCGCGCCGGGCGGCAACGTCAGGCCCGCGAAAGCGCACCGGGCCAAAGGCGCCATAGCTGGAGCCGTCCTGCGTGCGGCGCATGGCGTGGCCGATATAGACAATGCGGCCACGGATCAGGGCGGGATCGGCAGCTTCGAACGCCGCGAGATTGGCAAAGCCGACAATCTCGGCAGTGAGGCCCGTGGCGGGCGTCGCGCCGCTGT
>JBOFDB010000369.1:0-1759 GCA_051646545.1 Sphingomonas sp. | reverse complement strand
CACCCGTCGCTGCGTCGGCACATGATCAGCATACCGGTCAGCGGTATTTCGAAAACGACGCTGACCGAGCTACTGGCCAAATGCAGCGCGGCGGCAGGCGTGACGATGGCGCCGGAAGCGGCCGATCTGATTGCCGAATCGGCCCTGTTTTCGCCATATCACCTCCGGCTGTTCGGGCTGCAGGCCGCGCTCGCGGCGGAGCGCGCGGGGACCGGCATGGTCGACACCGCCACGGCGCGCAACGGATTGAGCAATGCGTTTGAGGATTGGCGCGATATCAGCGGCACGGGCACCGACCTGTTGATCAAGCTGGCCGAGCGGCGCAATTCGCAAGCCGCTTATGCCGCCGCGCTGGCCGCCTTTCTGGCCGCGACCCGAGGCAGCTTTTCGGTCGGCGAACTGGCCGGCGAAATCGCCAGCGCGCACCCCGATCGCCACGACAGCGAGGTGTTGGCCCGCGAAGCGACGACCACGCTGATGCCGCTGTTGACCGCCGCGACCCAGGGCGACGACCGCTTCATCTTTCGCGATGCGCTGGCGCCGCAATTCTACCTGCTGCTCTATGGCGGCATCGTCGGCAGCGGCGCAGGCGGCATCCGCGCCATCCCCGGATTGGAAGAAGCGGCAGCACGGCCGCGCCAGGTGGCAGGAGCATCGCTGTCATGATGAGTTTCGCTGACTTGATGAGCGCCGCGCGCCACCGCTTGGGGACGATGCTGCTGGTGGCGGGCGTCGTCTTCGCGCTGATCTTTGGGATCGCGCTCGCCATGCCGCGCCAATATACCGCCGCTTCCTCGTTGCTGGTCGATCTGTCACAGACCGATCCTGCCACCAACAACACCAATGCCAACAACACCTCGGTGATCGACAGCATCATCGGCACTCAGGTGGACATCATCCGCAGCGACACGGTGGTGCGCGAGGTGGTTCAGCGCCGCGCCAGGGCGAGTGGCCAGACGCTGTCGGGCACTGCGTTGCAAGACGCGATCACCAGCTTCACCAAGCATCTGGGGATTGGCACGGAAAAGGGTAGCAATGTCATCCATCTGAGCTTTGCCGCCCGCTCGCCCAAGGACGCTGCCGACACGCTCAATACGCTGGTGGATGTGTTCCTGGCAAAGCAGGTTGATCTGCGGATCAATCCCGCGCGCCAGAATGCCAGCCTTTACGATGATCGCACGCGCGAAGTGCGCTCGCGGTTTGAGGCGGCGCAAAAGCGCCTGTCCGATTTCCAGCGCGCGCATGGCATTGTCGGCGTCGATCGCATGGACCTGGAGGCGGATCGGGCACGCAGCCTGTCGACCGAGCTGGTTGAGGCGCAAAGCGCGGCGGATGCGGCAAAATCACGCAGTGGATCGTCGGCAGTGCCCGAGGTGGCGCAATCGACGATCGTGCAGGATCTTGAAAAGGAAGTCGGGCTGCAACAGGGCAAGGTGGCCGAGCTGTCGCGCACGCTGGGGCCCAATCACCCGACGATGGTGGCGGCGCAATCGCAACTGGCGGCGCTGCGCAGCGCGCTGGCCAATGCCCGAGCAACGCAGGCCAACGCGCTCACCGCGGCGAGCAGCGCCGCGTCGCGCCGCGAGGCGGCGCTGCGCGCCCAGCTCGACCAGCAACAGGCGCGGATGATCGCGCTGTCGGGGGTGCAGGACCAACTGAAGGTATTGCAGCGCGACGTTGATGCCGCCCGCCAAACCTATGACACGGTGCGCCAGCGCTTCAACGAAGCCACGTTGCAGAGCGAAATCCAGCAGCCCAA
>JBOFDB010000399.1:0-1359 GCA_051646545.1 Sphingomonas sp. | reverse complement strand
GATGACCTATGCCGGCGAAGGCCCGATCGGCCTGACGCTGGTGCCGAGCGCTTCTTAAGCGATGGTCGGCGGACCGGGTGGCGGCGCTGCCCGGTCCGTTCGCCGCCGCCGCTGCCGATCACATATGCAGCATCCGGCCATAGGCCCCCAACACGCTTTCATGCATCATTTCGCTCAGCGTCGGGTGGGGGAAGACGGTTTCCATGAACTCGGCCTCGGTCAGTTCGCCTGTCTTGCCGATGGTATAGCCCTGGATCAGCTCGGTCACTTCCGCGCCCACCATGTGCGCGCCCAATAGCTCGCCCGTTTTGGCGTCGAACACCGTCTTGATGAAGCCCTCCGCCTCGCCCAGCGCAATCGCTTTGCCATTGCCGATGAAGGGGAAATTGCCGACCTTCACGTCGTACCCCGCGTCGCGCGCCTTGGCTTCGGTCAGGCCGACACTGGCGACTTGCGGCCGGCAATAGGTGCAGCCGGGAGTGTTGCGCGGGTCCATCGCGTGCGGGTGGCCGCCCGCAATCGCTTCCGCCGCGATCACGCCTTCATGGCTCGCCTTATGCGCCAGCCAGGGCGGCGCGGTGATGTCGCCAATTGCCCAGATGCCGGGCACATTGGTGCGGCAGGCGGCGTCCGCCAGCACGAAGCCGCGCCCGTCCATCGCGACGCCCAGCTCTTTCAGCCCGATATTTTCGGTGTTGGGGACAATGCCGACCGCAACGATAACATGGCTGAACTCGGTTTCGCTGACCTTGCCGTCCCTGGCCTTGATCGCCGCGGTCACGCCGTTCGCGCCCACCGTCAGCTTGTCGACGCCTGCGCTCGTTTCGATCTTGATGCCCTGCTTTTTCAACGCTTTTTCCAGGAATGCCGACACATCGGCATCCTCGACCGGCACGATGCGGTCGAGCATTTCGACGACGGTCACCTCGGCGCCCATATCGTTGTAAAAGCTCGCAAATTCGATGCCGATCGCGCCTGAGCCGATGACGAGCAGCTTGCTCGGCATTGCGGGCGGCACCATGGCGTGGCGATAGGTCCAGATGCGCTTGCCGTCAGCCGGCGCAAAGGGCAGGTCGCGCGCACGCGCGCCGGTGGCGACGATGATGTTCTTGGCGGTCAGATCGGTGGCCTTGCCGTCCTTGTCGGTGACGGTCAGCGTGTCGGCGGCCTTGAGCTTCCCCTCGCCCATGAAGACGGCGATCTTGTTCTTCTTCATCAGGTGCGTCACGCCCTGATTGAGCTGCTTGGCGACGCCGCGCGAGCGCTTGACCACCGCGTCAAGATCAGCGCTGATCTTCTCCGCTGCCAGGCCATAATCCTTGGCGTGCTGCATATAATGATAGATTTCGGCCGAACGCA
>JBOFDB010000020.1:0-1970 GCA_051646545.1 Sphingomonas sp. | reverse complement strand
ACGAAGAGGGAAATGGCGGACTTTACAGGCGAAAAGCCGACAGGCCGTTCTAATGAGTCTACGGCTTTAGTCCCGGACGAGCGTTACAAAGCTATAGGCGGGCCGCTCACCCTCTGCCGCAAAATCCTCGCGCGCCGTCTCGCGCCAGCCGGTGAAGGGGGGCACAGTCGCATCGCCCGCGATATCGGCATGGATTTCGGTCAGCTCGATGCGGGTGGCGATGGGCAGGAACAGCGCGAAAATCTCCGCGCCGCCGATCACCGCCGCGTCATCGCCCGCCAGCGCCAGCGCCGCATCGACGGATGGCGCCACCTCCGCCCCCGGGGCCGACCACCCAGCATCGCGCGTCAGCACGATGTGCCGCCGCCCCGGCAGTAGGCCCGGCAAGCTGTCAAACGTCCGGCGCCCCATGATCATCGGCCGCCCCAGGGTCTGCGCCTTGAAGCGCTTTAGGTCGGCGGGCAAATGCCAGGGCAGCGCGCCATCGCGCCCGATAACGCCATTGTCGGCGCGCGCCAGGTGCAGCGAGATCGTCCGGCCCGTCATCCCAGCCCCCAACGCTCCGCCCCTGCACAGCACTCCCGTCCGCCCTGAGCCTGTCGAAGGGCGGTTCTTCTGCGCGAGGAAGCGCGGTGCTTCGACAAGCTCAGCACGAACGGGTTTGGTTTCGCGCTTTGCACGACCGCCTAAACCGCCACCGGCGCGGCGATATGCGGCTGGGCGACATAATCGTGGATCGCGAAATCCTCATATTCATAAGCGTCGATCGCGGGTGGCTTGCGCAGGATTTCGAGGCGGGGCAGCGGGCCGGGGGTGCGCGTCAGCAACAGCCGCGCCTGCTCCAGATGGTTGGAATAAAGGTGGCAATCGCCACCCGTCCAGATGAACTCGCCCGCTTCCAGCCCGCATTGCTGCGCCAGCATATGGGTGAGCAGCGCATAGCTGGCGATGTTGAACGGCACCCCCAGAAACACATCGGCCGAGCGCTGGTAAAGCTGCAGCGACAGTCGTCCCTTGGCGACATGCGTCTGGAACAGACAATGGCACGGCGCCAGCGCCATCGCATGCAAATCGCCCGGATTCCACGCCGAGGCGATCTGGCGGCGCGAGGCGGGGTTGGTCTTGATCTGCTCGATGAGCTCGGCAATCTGGTCGATATGGCGGCCATCGGCGGCGGCCCAGTCGCGCCATTGCTTGCCATAGACGGGGCCGAGATCGCCCGCCTCGTCGGCCCATTCATCCCAGATGCTCACCTTGCGGTCCTGCAGCCAGCGGACATTGGTGTCGCCGCGCAGGAACCAGAGCAGCTCGATCACGATCGAGCGGATGTGCAGCTTCTTGGTGGTCAGCAGCGGAAAGCCCTGCGCCAGATCAAATCGCATCTGGTGCCCGAACACCGACAGCGTGCCGACGCCGGTGCGATCATCCTGCGCGACGCCTTCATCCAGGATGCGGCGGACAAGGTCATGATAGGCCTGCATGGCAGGTGAGTTAGCCGCTGGCGTCGGCAGCGCCAAGGCGCGCGGATCGCTTCGCTGTGGATGAATCTGGCGTGGCGCGGCGGCGATGGCCGACGCAGGCCGGGCCATGGACTTGCTGCGCCCCGCCGACGCGGTCACCCAATGGCATTTCCGCCCCGAACGGCGGCTGGAAAGCCGTGCGGCCGCAGAAGCGCTGTTCGCGCCGCTGGCAATGGCGGCGGAGGAGCATCTGGTGATTGCCTATCTTGATCCAGATTGGAGGCTTTTGGGGCTGCGCCACGCCCATCCCGGCGGGGCGGACGCCATCCGCGTCGATACCCGCGCGATCATGGGTGATGCGCTGGCGTTCGGCGCGGCGGCAGCGATCATGGCGCACAACCACCCCAGCGGCGACCCCACCCCCAGCCGCGCCGACCGCCGCACCACGGCACAGCTGGCGCGCGCGCTGGCGACGATCGACGTGCGGCTGATCGAGCATCTGGTGCTGGC
>JBOFDB010000494.1:0-1092 GCA_051646545.1 Sphingomonas sp. | reverse complement strand
TTGGCAAGGCCGTCGGCGGCGCGCTGCTGGCTCATCGCGCCATAGCGATCCTGCGCCTCGCGACTGATGCCGTAGCGCTCGGCGACAATTTCGGCGGTTTCGATCATCGGAATATAGGCAGCGGGCTGATTGGCGGTAACGGATTTGTTGATATAGCGCGGCGCGTCCTTGGTGACGGTCATGCTGACTGACTCCATGCCGCCCGCCAACGCCACATCGATGTCGCCCGCGATGATCGACCGCGCCGCCAGCGCCACCGCCGTCAAGCCCGAGCCGCATTTGCGATCGAGCGTGAAGGCGGGCACCGAATTCGGCAGACTGGCGGCAAACAACGCCATCCGCCCGGCATTGCCGCCCGTGGTTCCCCATTGATTGCCGACGCCCCACATCACGTCATCGATGCGCGCGGGATCGATTCCGGCGCGCTCGACCGCCGTGTTCATCACATGGGCGGCAAGCACCGGCGCCTCGGTTGCGTTGAACGCGCCGCGATAGGCTTTGCCGATGCCGGTGCGAGCGGTGGCGACGATGGCGGCTTCACGCATTGGGGTGTCCTTTCCCGTGTCCATTATATGGCGGCAGCGCTATCGTATCGCAGCGGCAAGCGCCAGCGCGGGGCATCGGCACGGTCCACGGCACCGAGTTGGGACGATTTGGCACGCCCGCCAGCGCCATCTTGGGTTATGGGAAGAAATGATCGTTCGCCCCTGTAACCACACGGTAGCCTGGCCCGTATGACCACCAGCGGCACTCCCTCTGCCCGCAGCGAAGCCGAGCTCAAGCGCCTGATGGTCGCCGGGCTCGACGGCGACGCCAAGGCGCAGGAGCAGCTGTTGCGGGCAATGTTGCCCCTGCTGCGTGGCTTTTTCGGCCGCCGGCTGGGGCGCGAGGCGGACGAAGTGGAAGATCTGGTGCAGGAAACCTTGATAGCGCTGCATACGCGGCGCGCGACATTCGATCGGGACCGGCCTTTCACTGCCTGGGCCTATGCCGTCGCGCGGTACAAGCTGGTCGATCATTTCCGCCGCCGTCGGGCGCACGTGCCGGTGGAAGATGTGTCGGAGATTCTGCTTGCCGAAGGCTTTGAGGACG
>JBOFDB010000367.1:0-2609 GCA_051646545.1 Sphingomonas sp. | reverse complement strand
AGTTTCTCGGGCGGCTTGGCGATCAGGTGAAGGTCAACGGTGTTCGCATCGAACTGGCCGAAGTGGAGGCGGGGCTGATGCGCGTGCCCGGCGTTGATCGCGCGCTCGCTGCGGTCAAGCCCGATGACAATGGGCGTCAGCGCTTGGTCGCTTATCTCCCCACCAGCTACCCTGGGACGTTGTCGGACGTGCGGGCCGCGCTCAAGAACCGCCTGCCAAGCGCGATGCTGCCTTCTGCGCTGGTGCGGCTCGACCATTTTCCGCTGACCGAAACCGGCAAGCTTGACCGCAGGGCATTGCCGGCGCCTGGTTTCCGTGCCGTCGCCGTTGATCGCGTGCAGCCCCACCACGCCCCTGATCGCGCCATCGCGGCGATCTTTGCGCAAGTGCTGCAAATGCCTGGTTTCGGCCTGGATGATGATTTCTTTGATACAGGGGGCGACTCGCTTTTGCTGATCGAGGCGTGCCTGCGCATTGAGGAGCTGTTCGGGCGGACGGTGCCGTCGGGGCTGGTGGTGCAGGCGCCAACACCGCGCTTGCTGGCCGAGATGCTGCGCCTCCAGCATACGTTGGACAGTTTTGAGCATCTCGTGCCGATCACCCCGGGCCCGGTCGAGGATCCAATTTTCTGGGCATGCGACGTCCATGGCCAGGCGGTCAGCATGATCGCCATCGCGCGCCATCTGGGGCGTCAGGCGCTGGGGCTGGTGCCCGGCGACGCGGTGGCGATGAGCAGCCAGCCCATCGACCTGTGGCAGTTGTGCGAGCGTTATGCCGAGGAAGTCATCCGGGCCAAGCCACATGGTGCCTATGTCATCTGCGGCTATTCCTTTGGCGGGCCCTGGGCCTTTGGGGTGGCGGTCTGCCTGGAGCGGATGGGCCGCGAGGTGACGCTCGCGCTGGTCGATCCGGTCAACAATCTGTCGCCCGGCATCAGCCTGCGACGCATCGTGCGCGGGATCAGCATCTTCGTTGCCAAGCTGGCCGGGGCCGAGCGCGGCGGCCTGATCCAGCGGGTGCGGCTCAATTCATTGCGGCGCCTCGCCGACCCGATGCAGCTGACCGGCACCGTGCCCGATTTCGTTCCCGAAAGCGCGCTGTCGCTGGCGCAACGCCTGCTTGCCGCGACCGGCGCCTTCCGCTCGGGGACATTTGGCGGGCCGTCAGTGGTGCTGTTGTCCGCCAAGCGCAACGGGTCGGAGCGGGCGATGAATGATGACGGGCTGTATGGCTGGCGCGCGCTGCTCGCCGGGCCGATCACCGCCGTTACCTGCAAGGCCAGCCATGAGGAAATGGCGCAGGAAGCCGCCGCCGCAACCGCTCGCCAACTGGCCCATGCGCTGCAGCGGGCGGCAGTCGGCGCCGGCGACTCGGCAGGCGATGCGGGCGGTGTGGCGAAGAGTAGCGCCAGGCGGCCGCGCGACCTTGCTTATGAGCGGTTGCCGATCAGCCAGGGGTGGTAAGGGCCATGCCGCACGGTTGACCCTAGCCGCGCGCTTCGGCACCATCGGCGCCATGACTTTTCCCATCGACGCCGTGCGCGCGCATTTCCCGGCGCTTGCCGTTACCGATCAGGGGCGCCCGCGCGTCTATTGCGATGCCCCGGGCGGCACGCAAATCTGTGCGCCTGCCATCGCGGCGATGGTGGCGCATCTTGAAGGCGGCACCGCCAATTCGGGCGGCGCCTTCACAACATCGGTTGAAACCGACGCGATCAGCGACGCCGCCCACACGGCGATGGCGGACCTGCTAGGCGGCGACGCGGACGAGATCGCGTTCGGGCCCAACATGACGAGCCTGACGCTTGCCGTCTCGCGCAGCCTTGCCCGCGACTGGACAGCCGGGGACGAGATCGTGCTCAGTCGGCTGGATCATGATGCCAATGTTGCGCCGTGGCTGATGGCGGCGGCCGACCGGGGCGTGACGGTCAAGTGGATCGATCTCGACCTCGCCACCGGCACGCTGCAGATCGATGCGCTGCCGACGCTGCTGTCGGCGCGGACGCGGCTGGTGGCGGTTGGCGGGGCAAGCAATGCCCTGGGCACCGTCAACGACCTCGCCGCGATCATTGCCGCCGTGCGCGCCCATTCGGCAGCGCTGGTCTATGTCGATGCGGTGCAATGGGTGCCGCACCTTGTCACGGATGTCCGCGCGCTCGATTGCGATTTTCTTGCCTGCTCACCCTATAAGTTTTTCGGGCCGCATCAGGGTGTGCTGTGGGTTCGGCGCGCAGTTGCCGAGCGACTGGCGGCGTATAAGGTCCGCCCCGCCGCGGATGAAGGCGCGCTGCGCTGGGAAACGGGCACGCCGTCGTTTGAGGGGCAGGCGGGGGTGCTCGGCACCGTCGACTATCTGGCATGGCTGGGCGAGCAAACCGGCGGCAGCGGTGATCGGCGCGCCAAGCTGGTGGCGGCATTCGAGGCCTGCCTCGCTTATGAGCATGCGATCGGGACACGCCTGCTCGACGGGCTGCGCCGGATCAACGGGCTGACGCTGTTCGGCCCGCCGGGCATGGCGGGGCGCGTGCCGACTTTTGGCTTTACGGTGGCGGGCCACCATTCGGATGCGGTGGCGCAACACCTTGCCGATCAGGGCGTCTTTGCCTGGTC
>JBOFDB010000449.1:0-1206 GCA_051646545.1 Sphingomonas sp. | reverse complement strand
TCTGCAGGTTCATCGCCATTTCGGCGGCAAGCAGGCCCTGCGCCAAGGGCAGTGGCGCTGCATCCGGCAGCGCATAATCCCCGCCCAGCGTGATTGACGGGCGGATGACCCGCCGCCACGGTCGCGCCGCAAATAGCCGGACCGAAAAATCGGCGACGCCGCTCTCGGGCTGCGGGTAATCGCGATAAAGCGCGGCCAGTTGTTCGACCGGCGTTCGCCAGTCCGACCCGACCCGAAAGCCGACCGGGCCGATCCGCACCTGAAAAACATGCTTCACGCCGCCGCGACCAGGCCCGAGCAAACCAGCTCGTCGAGCCGTGCCAGCAATGCCTCCCGGTCCGCTGCCGCCAGCGCATAGTCGCGCGCCAGCACCGCCATCAGCGCATCGGCAGTTAAGGGTTGCCCAGCCAGCGCCGCCAGTATCTCGGGCGCGGGGGAGGCAAGAATATGGGTCACCCCCGACGTCCGATGATAGATGAACGTCAGCCCATCAATCGCCAGCTGGCGCAGCGCGACGGCGGGCGCGGCGCAATAGACCGTCATCAGGGGCGCGGCATCTGCAACGATGCGAAACAGGTAAAGCCGCTCGTCCCCGATTGCAGGCGCCGGATATATTGCAGATAGGCGTTGCTCTGTTCACTGCTGACGCCGGGCAAGGTTCCGCCCTGCAGCGCGCGCTTCACATCCTCGCCTTTGAAGGGGATGGCCGATGGCGGAAAAGCCCCTGGCGTGCCCGGTGCGACCAGGCTGCCATCTGCCGCGACATAACGGCCCGCGCGCGCGGGATCGGGCACGGGGATCTGGCAGGCAATCACTGACGCGGCCGTCTGCGCCAGCGCCGGACGGATCGAAACGATCGCCGCCGCGCCCACCGACCCCAGCATCAGCGCGCGCCGCGTCGGCGTCGCGGGCGTAGGATCGGCATCGGGCGCGGGGATATCGGCGGGATCATCCATGGCGATGTCTTATCCGCTCACCCCCCTTTCGCAATCGTAAAGTCCGATTGGTGCGCCAGAGCCAGCCCCTAGTCGCCAAGCCTCTGACTGCGCTAAGGCCGTCACCGATGCTCAACGGATTTGGCCCGCGCACCGCGACCGCGATCGCAATCGTCCTGCTGTCGGCCCTTGTCGCGGTGCTGTTGCGCGGCGACGTCCAGATCGCGCTCGTCATGCTGGTGGGCGGCACGGCGGGCGTACTCATTGCCAG
>JBOFDB010000546.1:0-4616 GCA_051646545.1 Sphingomonas sp. | reverse complement strand
GCAGCCCGGCGCGACGACAACGATCGAATATCGCTCGCCCGACGCGCATGGCATCATCAAATGGTTTGAGGCCAAGACACGCGGCATCGTCGATGATGAAGGCAAGGTGATCGGCTCGGTCAGCGCGATCCGGGATATTTCCGACCGCAAGATGATGGAAATGCATCTGGCCCATGCCGCCACCACCGACGCCCTGACCGGGTTGGGGAATCGCCGCGCCTTTGACGCCTTGCTGTCCCGGCGCCTGATCGACCATCGCGACGGGGGGATTGGCGGGTGCGTCGCGATCTTTGACATCGACTATTTCAAGCGCGTCAATGATCGTCATGGCCACGCTGCCGGCGATCGCGTGCTGGAGAGCTTTGCCGCGATTGCGCTCGGTATCATGCGGCCGACGGATTATGTCGCGCGGTTGGGCGGCGAGGAGTTTGGCGTCATCCTGATGGGGGTAAGCCTGGCCCAGGCGGAGCGCATCTGCGATCGGTTGCGCGACGCGATTGCGCGCACGCCAATGCGGGTCGGCCATGGCGCCGCCATCTCGATCACGGTCAGCGCCGGGCTGGCCGCGATGACGCCCGACCAATCGAGCGACGCCATCATGCGTGCGGCGGATACTGCGCTTTATGCCGCCAAGACGGCGGGACGCGACCGGCTGGCGATTGCTGCCTGAGCCAGGGCATTGCGCCCACCGCGATCCACCCTAAGCTGTGGCGGATGACCGACGACTTTCCTGATCCCATTCCCGCCGCGACGCTGGTGGTCATCCGCGATGCTGACCCTGCCCCCCAATTGCTGATGGTGGAGCGTGCCCGGGCGATGGCCTTTGCCGGCGGCGCGCTGGTGTTTCCGGGCGGCCGACTAGACGCGGGCGACCAGGCGCTTGCACTCGAACTGGCGGGGGATGCGGCTGGTGATGATATCGACGATCTGGCGGCACGCGTCGCAGCGATCCGCGAGACAATCGAGGAGGCGGGCCTGCCGGTCGGGTTAAGCGCCATGCCCGATGCCGCCGCTCTCGCGACCATGCGCGCCCGGTTGCACGATGGCGAGGCGTTTGGCGCGGTGCTGGCGGGGCACGCGTTGACGCTGGATCTGGACGCGCTGGTGCCGTTTGCGCGCTGGTGCCCGCGCCATCGCCATATGCGGATTTTTGACACGCGTTTCTATCTGGCCCGGCTGCCCGATGGGGCCCCCGATCCGGTGGTCGACGCGACCGAGAATAGCCGCGTTTTCTGGCAAAGCGCGCAAGCCGTGCTCGACGATGCTGATCGAGGCACGGCGCACCTGATTTTCCCGACGCGGCGCAACCTTGAACGGCTGGCGCGGTTTTCGAGCTTCGACGAAGCCGCCGCCGACGCCTTACGCTACCCGGTGCGGATGATTACGCCTTGGACCGAATGCCGCGACGGCGCCGATCATCTCTGCATCCCCGACGATCTGGGCTATCCCGTAACCTCAGAGCCGCTGGAGGCGGCGCAGCGGGCGTGACGCCCTCGCCATGCTGGCCCGGCGCTCAGTTCGGTAGCGCTGCGGTATCCACTTTCTCGACCCAATCCGGGTAGAATGTCGGCGCGCGGGTCGACCAGCCCGAAGCCGTCGCCGCTGCCTCGCTGATCGTCTGAAGCAGCTTGCGGCGCAGATCGGGATGGAGATGCGGCAATGCCGCCGCTGCGCAGAAAGCGCCGGGCAGCCATGGCCGAACCTGCGCGCCGAGCAGGCGTTCATACAGGAAACGGTAAGAGGAAAAGCTGGTCAGCCGCCCCTGCCCCAGATCGAACGCGCTGACCGCGACGAGCGAGCCCATGAACGGCTCAACCGAGTCGAGGCCGCTATCCTCGGGCACCATCGCCCTTATGTCGGGCAGGCGATCATAGACACGCGATTGGGCGCGGATGCTGGCAGCCTCGACCACGTCGCGCGACCAGCGCTTCATCGCGTCGTCGCGGTCGAGCCCGATATCGAGCGAGCGGCGCACATAACGCTGCGTCCCCGCGCTGAAGCCCGCAAATTCCTTCATCTCTGCCAGCGCCATCGCGCCTGCTGCCGGTCTCATTTGCCCACCCATCACGTCACCATGCCTAATGCCAACGAAGCGGCAGCATGCGCCAAGATGGTTAACAGCCCCCTTAACGCCCCGTCGTCCCGCGTTCAGCATGACGCCATAGATTATGCGGCGTTGCAACAATGTATGCGACGAACTGATGACAAAGACTTTTTCGAGCGCAACATTGTGGGGTTGCGGCAACAATTGATCCGGGCTTTCCCCGTTATAGCGAGCGACGTCGAGCAAAAAGGCCCGGCGGGGCATCCCCCACCGGGCCTTGAAAGGCTGCGCTGGAGCCAGCGCTTAGTTGCGGTTGCTGTTCATCAGGCGAAGGATGAACAGGAACATGTTGATAAAATCAAGATAGAGGTTGAGCGCCGCGAAGATCGCCACCCGCCCCTCATAGGGCGTGCCCGCCACCGCCGCATACATGCTCTTCGTCTTCTGGGTATCGTAAGCGGTCAGGCCCGCAAAAATGCCCAGGCCCGCCAGGCTGATCACCAGATTGAGCGCGCTCGAATGGAAGAAGATGTTGAGCAGGCTCGCCACGATCAGCCCGACCAGCCCCATGATGAGGAACGTGCCCATCGCCGACAAGTCGCGGTTGGTGGTGTAGCCCCACAGGCTGAGGCCGGCAAAGCCCGCCGCCGCCGTGAAGAACGCTTGGGCGATCACCACTTCGCTATAGGCAAGGAAGATCGTCGACAGCGACAGGCCCATCGCCACCGCAAAGCCCCAGTATATCAGCTGGAGCGTGCCCTGCGACATGCGGCCCTGGCCAAAGCTCATCGCCAGCACAAAGCCCAGCGGCGCAAAGGTGATCAGCCATTTGGCGATCCCGCCGCCGCTGAACACGGTGTCAGCTGCACCCGACAGCGCAAAGCCCAAGGCGACAATGCCGCTCAGCAGCACCGCCGAGGTCATGTAGTTATAAACCGAAAGCATGTAGGACCGCAGCCCCTGGTCGTACGCAGCACCGCGTGCGCCTGCGGACGCGGCGAAGGCCGTTTCGGTCGTCCGGGGGTCAGACCAATTTGCCATGTTGAAACTCTCCATATAACCGGCAACGCACCGGTCAGCCCGAATATCGGCCCTTCCGGTGCCCAATTCAAGTAAAACAGCTTGTCTGAACAGAAGCTGGCGACGAAGGGTAAACGGATGCACCGGCTGTTCATCGGCTTGCGTCCGCCGCCCCATATCCGCGCGCAATTAATGGGCGCGATGGGGGGCATTGGCGGCGCGCGCTGGCAGGATGATGAACAGCTTCACCTGACCGTGCGTTATGCCGGCGAAGTCGATGGGCGGCTGGCCGACGACATCGCGGCGGCGCTGGGGCAGATCCATGCCCCGCCCATCGCGGTCAGCTTGCATGGCGTCGGCCGGTTCGAACGGCAGGGGCGCACCGATACGCTTTGGGCGGGCGTCACGCCGCATGACGCCCTGGCGGCGCTGCACCGGAAGGTCGATCACGCCCTTGTCCATATCGGCCTTGCCCCCGAAGGCCGCGCCTATTTGCCGCATATCACGCTTGCCCGCCTGCCCCGTGCACTGGGCGCGGAAGTGGAGGTGGCGGCCTTTCTGGCACGGCAAGCCGGGCTGGCCAGTGCCGCTTTCAGCTTTGATCACCTCGTGCTGTTCGAAAGCGAGTTGACCCGCGACGGCGCCCGCTACCACGCGGTCGAGCGGTGGCGGCTGGGCTAGCGCGCTTGCTCCGCTGGCCTGGCTTGGCCTACCACCCACAGCAAAATCACGAGGAGAGCGCATGTCCGACCCCAATACCGGCGCGAGCGAGCGCACGCCTGCCTATGCCTGGTACGTGCTGGCGATCCTCTTTGCCGTTTACATGCTCAATTTCATCGACCGGCAGATCATCTCGATCCTGGCCGAGGACATCAAGCGCGACCTCCATCTGCACGATGAGGATCTGGGGTTTCTCTACGGCACCGCGTTCGGCGTATTTTACTCGCTGTTCGGCATTCCGCTCGGGCGGTTGGCCGATAATTGGCACCGGGTGCGGCTGATGACGTTGGGGCTGGCGCTGTGGTCGGCAATGACGGCGCTGTCCGGCTTTGCAAGGAACGGCGCGATGCTGGCGGGCGCACGGATCGGGGTTGGTGTGGGCGAGGCAACGGCGAGCCCCGGCGCTTATTCGCTGATTTCGGACTGGTTCCCCCGCCGCCTGCGCGCCACTGCCCTCGCCATCTATTCGGCCGGGCTTTATGTCGGCGGCGGCTTGTCGCTCGGCATTGGTGGGCTGATCGTCAAGCGCTGGAACACCGCTTATCCCGATGGCGGGCCATGGGGATTGCATGGCTGGCAAGCGGCGTTTCTGGCGGTCGGCCTGCCGGGGCTGTTGATGGCGCTGGTGGTCGCGACGCTGCGCGAGCCGTGGCGCGGCCAATCCGAAGGCGCAGCACCTCCCCCTGCCCACCCTGCCCCGTTCCGCGCCTTTCTGGATGAACTCGTCACGATCGTGCCGCCTTTCACGCTGATCGGGGCGGCACGTGCTGGGGTGCGAACGCTGATCGTCAACCTCATCGCACTGACGGTCATCGTCGCGGGCGTGGCGGCG
>JBOFDB010000330.1:0-1136 GCA_051646545.1 Sphingomonas sp. | reverse complement strand
ATGGCACGGCGGCGGGCGAGGTCATCGGCGCGGGCTATACGGATATCCACGGCGACCAGATCGACGGCAATGACGCGATCCTGATCGGCGAAGTGGGCAACGATGACATTGTCTATGCGGGTGACGGGGCGGATACGGTCTATGCGGGTGCCGGCAACGACGAAGTGCTGGGCGGCACCGGTGATGACTATCTGTTTGGCGGCGCGGGCGATGACAATCTGATCGGCGGGGTCGGCGGTGACACGCTGCAGGGCGGAGCCGGGGCCGATACGCTGAATGCCGGCACGGGCATGGATTATGTGGATTACTCCACATCCGGCGCGGGCGTCACGATCAACCTTGGCACGGGCACGGCATCGGGTGGCGATGCCACGGGCGACGTGTTCGGCGGTGGTGTGGATGGCATTATCGGGTCGGATTTTGCTGACTCGCTGACGGGCTATGACGGGTCAAGCCCGTCCCCCGACTTCTGGACGAATATCTTCTATGGCGGGGCCGGGGCCGATACGCTGGATGGCGCAGGCGGGGATGACAGTCTGTTCGGCGGCGCGGATGCGGACAGCATCATTGGCGGCGCTGGCAATGATGTGGTCGATGGCGGCAGCGACAACGACTCCCTGTCGGGTGGCGCGGGCAACGACACGCTGCTGGGCGGTGACGGTGCCGATACGCTGTCGGGCGGCGCGGATAATGACAGCCTGAACGGCGGTCTTGGCAACGACTCGATCCTTGGTGACGCGGGTCTCGATACGCTGATCGGCGGCGATGGCGATGACAGCCTGTTTGGCGGCACCGAAGCGGACAGCCTGTCGGGCGGCATCGGCAATGACAGCCTCGATGGCGGTGCGGATGCCGACACGCTCGACGGCGGTGACGGCACGGATACGCTGCTGGGCGGGGATGGCAATGACAGCCTCACCGGCGGCGCGGGCACCGACGCGCTTTATGGCGGGCTGGGCGCGGATACCTTTGCCGGTGGCGACGATCAGGACACGATCTATGGTGGTTCGGGCGACGTGGTGGACGGCGGCGAAGGCGGCACGGACGCAGACGTTCTGGTGCTGAACGACGTGCTGAACGTGGTCTATGCGGGCGGCAATAACGAAGCTGGCACCGTCACGTTCAACGACAACACG
>JBOFDB010000335.1:0-2849 GCA_051646545.1 Sphingomonas sp. | reverse complement strand
AACACATCCGCGCCGTCCAACGCCTCGGCAAGAAAACGCCGGTCCGTCGCAACGGCGTGCGCCGATTGCCACTGGTTGATGTCGCGACGCCCCTGATAGATGACGCCGGTGCGATCGCACATGATCAGGTTGCCGCTGGGTAACCCCATCGCCTTGATCAGCTCGGCACAGGCAATGGCCGCAGCACCCGCGCCGTTCATCACGACGCGCGTGTCCTTGATGTCGCGCCCGGTCAGAAACAGCGCATTGATCAACCCCGCCGCCGCGATGATCGCGGTGCCGTGCTGGTCGTCATGCATCACCGGAATCTTCATGCGTTCACGAAGGGCTTGCTCAATGATGAAGCATTCGGGTGCCTTGATGTCTTCAAGGTTGATGCCGCCAAAGCTGGGCTCGAGCAGCGCGACCGCGTTGATAAAGGCTTCGGGGTCTTCGGTCGCCACTTCAAGGTCGATCGAATCGACATCGGCAAAGCGCTTGAACAGCACGGCCTTGCCTTCCATCACCGGCTTTGAGGCAAGCGCCCCGAGATTGCCCAGCCCCAGAATGGCGGTGCCATTGGAAATCACCGCGACCAGATTGCCCTTGGCGGTATAGTCATAGGCGGTCGCCGGATCTTCGGCGATGGCGCGCACCGGCACCGCAACGCCGGGCGAATAGGCAAGCGCCAGATCGCGCTGCGTCGCCATCGGCTTTGAGGCGACAATCTCGATCTTGCCGGGGCGCCCCTCCGAATGGAACAGCAAGGCTTCGCGTTCGGAAAACTGGACGTTCGATTCGTCGGTCATGGCGGCTCCCCGGGTTGGGGATTGCTTTAAGGCGCTCGCCCCGCTCCTGCCACCCCTCCCTTGAATGCGCGCACTGAATGCGCAATGCGCGTTGCCATGTCCGCCACCCCCACTCCCATGATGGCGCAATATCTCGCGCTGAAGGCGGAGGCCGGCGATTGCCTGCTTTTCTATCGCATGGGCGATTTCTTTGAGCTGTTCTTTGACGATGCCAAGGTTGCGAGTGCTTGCCTCGACATCGCGCTCACCGCGCGCGGCGAGCATGACGGGCAGCCGGTTGCGATGTGCGGGGTGCCTGCGCACGCCGCAGAAGGATATCTCGCCCGGCTGATCAAGGCGGGGCACAAAGTCGCCATCGCCGACCAGACCGAAAGCCCGGAAGAGGCCCGCAAGGCGCGCGGATCAAAAGCGCTGGTGGCGCGCGCCATCGTCCGCATCGTGACCGCCGGCACGCTGACCGAAGAGGCGCTGCTTGACACCCGCACGGCCAATTGGTGCGTGGCGATCGGCGAGGCGGCGGGCGGCGTCGCCATTGCGGCGGCGGACATTTCGACCGGGCGGTTCGACATCATCGACAGCAGCGCCGCCAATGTAACAGCCGATCTCGCCCGACTTGCCCCTGCCGAGGCGGTGGTGGCCGAGGGCAGTGCGCTTGACGCCCTTGCCACCGGCACGCGACCGCGCGGCGATTTTGACAGCGGGCGCGGCGAGGCGCGGTTGAAATCGCTGTTCGGCGTCGCGACGCTTGACAGTTTTGGCAGTTTCAGCCGGGCAGGGCTGGCGGCCGCAGCGGGATTGATCGCCTATCTGGACCATACCGCCAAGGGCGCGCTGCCCTTTCTGCAGCCGCCCCGATTATCCGCCGCCAACACCGCTATGGCCATCGACGCGGCGACACGCGACAGCCTGGAACTCACCCGGTCGAGCAATGGCAGCCGCAGCGGCAGCCTGCTCGATGCCGTCGACCGCACCGTAACGGCGGCGGGCGCGCGCCTGCTCGCTGCCGATATTGCCGCGCCGCTGCTCGATCGCGGTGCGATCACCGCGCGGCTCGACCTTGTGCAATGGTTGCACGACGACGCGGCGCAGCGCGACGTGCTGCGCGGCATTCTCCGCGCGGCGCCCGATATTGGCCGGGCCCTGGGGCGGTTGGCGGCGGGGCGCGGCTCTCCCCGCGATCTGGGCCTGCTCCGCGACGGGCTCGACGCCGCCTGGCGATTGGGCGAGCGGCTCGACCGGATCGATCCCGCGCCGTCGCTGCTTGCCGAGCTTGCGCCTGCGCTGCGCGGCCATGGCGCACTGATCGATCTACTCCGCCGCGCGCTGGTGCCGGTACCGCCGATCGATGCGAGCCAGGGCGGCTATATTGCCGAGGGCTATGACCCCGCGCTCGACGATCTGCGCGATGCCGGCGCAGGCGGCAGGCGCGCGATCGCGGCCCTCGAAGCCGAATATCGCCAGCGCACCGGGATCAGCGCGCTCAAAATCCGCCACAACGGCGTGCTTGGCTATCATATCGAAGTGCCGGCGCGGGCCGCCGACCCGCTGATGAAGGCCGATTCAGGCTTTACCCATCGCCAGACCATGGCGGGCGCGGTGCGCTTTAACGCCGCCGAGCTCCACGATGTCGCCGTCAGGGTGACGCAGGCGGGTGCGCACGCTTTGGCAGCGGAAGCGGCGCATCTGGAGGAATTGACCGAGGCCGTCCTGGCGCGACGTCATGCCATCGCCGCCACCGCCGACGCGCTTGCCCGATTGGATGTCGCATCCGGCCTGGCCGAGCGCGCGTCCGAAGCCGGATGGTGTCGCCCCACGCTCGCCGACCACGCCTGTTTTGAGGTTGAGGGCGGGCGGCATCCGGTGGTGGAAGCAGCGCTGGCAAAAAGCGGCGAGCGCTTCGTCGCCAATGATTGCGTCCTGACCCCCGAGCGGCGGCTATGGCTGGTGACGGGCCCCAATATGGGCGGCAAATCCACCTTTCTGCGCCAGAATGCGTTGATCGCGGTGCTGGCGCAAGCGGGCAGCTATGTGCCGGCGGCCAACGCCCGGTTGGGACTGGTC
>JBOFDB010000053.1:0-1245 GCA_051646545.1 Sphingomonas sp. | reverse complement strand
CCCGCGCCGCGCAGCCGCTGGTGCGCGCGCTGCTCGAACGCTATCCGCAGCGCAGCCTGTTGCTCACCCAAATGACGCCGACCGGCCGCGCCACCGCGCAGGAATTATTCGGCGCAGAGCCGCGCGTGCGCATCGCCTACCTGCCTTACGACACGCCCGGTTGTGTGCGCCGATTCCTGCGCCACTTCCAGCCGGCGTTCGGGGTGCTGATGGAAACCGAGGTGTGGCCCAACTTGCTGCGCGGCGCGCGGCGAGAGGGCGTTGCCATGCTGCTTGCCAACGCACGGCTTTCGGCGCGCTCGGCGCGTGGCTACTCGCGCCTGGGTGGATTTGCGCGTGGCGTGTTTGGCGATCTGTCCTCCTGCGGCGCGCAGACGGATGTCGACGCGCAGCGCTTGCGCGGCATGGGGGCGGCGCCCGTTACGGTGACCGGCAACCTGAAGTTCGAGATCACGCCGCCGGCATCGCAATTGGCGAGCGGGGCGGCTTTTCGCGCTGCCATCGGTGCGCGGCCGGTGCTGGTCGCCAGCAACACGCGGCCGGGCGAAGAGGGCCCGCTGCTGGACGCATTTGCGCGGCTTGCACCACCCGATCTGCTGCTGATCCTGGTGCCGCGACACCCGCAACGTTTCGACGAGGTGGCACAGTTGATCGAACTGCGCGGCTTGCGGCTGGCGCGGCGATCAAGCGGCGCAATGCCCGATGCGGCCACGCGCGTCTGGCTGGGCGACAGCATGGGCGAAATGTTCGCCTACTACGCAAGCGCTGACCTTGCGATTGTCGGTGGTAGCTGGGCGCCGCTGGGCGGGCACAACCTGATCGAAGCCTGCGCGTTGGGGGTGCCGGCGCTGGTGGGCCCGCACACCTTCAACTTCGCGCAGGCGGCCGCCGATGCGATTGAAGCCGGCGCGGCGATCCGCTGCGAGGATCTGGATGCTGCGATGCGCGTGGCCATCGATTTGCTCACCGATCGCGAACGTCGCGAAGCGATCGGTGCCGCCGGGCGCGCATTCAGCCAGCATCATAGGGGGGCGCTGGCCGCCACGCTGGCGCTGATCGAATCGCTGCCGCCCCCGCAATAAAAAGGCCCCGCATTGCGGGGCCGCTTGTTTGCCTGTGGCCGGGCGGCTTACTTCTTGCCGTTCTTGCTGCCTGGCGTGGGCTCGGTCTTCTTGGGCTCGACCTTTTTCGGCTCGACTTTCTTGGGTTCGGCTTTGCCGGGTGCGTTCTTGTCCAGCGGCGGCG
>JBOFDB010000498.1:0-3364 GCA_051646545.1 Sphingomonas sp. | reverse complement strand
CCCTTTGCCTTTGCCGATGCCGAATATGTTGAGCGTATCCTCACCGCTGCTGGCTGGCGCCCTACTTCGCCCCGCGCCATCGACTATGTCTATCACGCTGGTGCCGGGCCTGATCCGGTTGGCGACGCCTTCAGTTTTTTCGCGCGGATCGGTCCGGCGGCGCGGTTGCTTCGCGTCGCCAGCGAAGCCGATCGCCCCGCCATGGCAGAGCGCGTTCGATCGCTGCTGGAGCGCCACCGCACCGGCGACACCATCGACTTTCCGGCGGCTGCCTGGCTATGGTACGCCATTGCCGCATAGGGGCCGCATTCCAGGGGAGAGGCACACGTGACCATCATCGTCCATCATCTTGAAAATTCACGATCGCAACGGATCCTCTGGCTGCTGGAGGAAGTCGGCCTGCCCTATGAAGTGCGGCATTATGCGCGCGACAAGAAGACGATGCTCGCGCCGCCCGAATTGAAGCGCGTCCACCCGCTCGGCAAATCGCCGGTGATCGAGGATAGCGATGATGGCCGCGTCGTCGCCGAAACGGGCGCGATCATCGACTATATCGTCGAAAAGGCTGATGGCCGCTTCGGCCCGCCGCCGCATCGCGACGCGGTGCTGCGATATCGGCAATTTCTCCATTATGCCGAAGGGTCGATGATGCCGCCGCTGCTCGTCATGCTGGTGGCAAGCCGTATTCCGCTGTTCGGTAAGAGCATCCTCAAACGCATCGACGCGATGTTTGCGGTCCATCTCGATTATGTCGAAAGCGAGCTGGCCAGCCGCCCCTGGTTTGCCGGCGACGAGATCAGCGCGGCGGACGTGATGATGAGCTTCCCGCTAGAGGCGGCGCGCGCCCGCGCCGGGCTTAACGCGTCGCGCCCCGCGACCATTGCCTGGCTCGATAAAATCCATGCCCGGCCCGCTTACCAGACCGCGCTCGCCAAGGGCGGCCCCTATGCCTATGCCTGATTGCTGAGCGACAGGCCATCGAGCAGCGCCGCGCTGTCCGCCCCCGCTTGCGGCGCGGCGCGTGGCGCGGGGGCAGGGGTGGCCGAAAAGCGCGGGCAGGGGCCGGGCTGAACGGCGCCCGCCAGCTCAATAAAGGTGCCCCGCGCCGCATTGTGCGGATGCCGGGGCGCGTCCGCCATGGAGAGGACGGGCGCAAAACAGGCGTCGCTCTTTTCCAGCAGCGCGCACCATTGGTCTCGCGTTTTCTGCGCGAAAATCGCCGCGAGTTTCTCCTTCTGCTGTGGCCATTTGCTGCGATCATGCTGCGCCGCAAAGTCGTCGTCCGCATCAATGCCAAGCTTTTCGCGCAGCAGCGCGTAAAATTGCGGCTCGATCGCGCCCACCGCGACATAGCCGCCACAAGCGCAGCGATAGCTGTCGTAAAAGGGGGCGGCGCCATCGAGCATGTTGACGCCACGTTCGTCGCGGTTGAGGCCGGCCGCCAGAAAGTGCCAGCTCATCGCGGCGATAAGGGCCGATCCGTCGGTCATCGCGGCATCGATCACCTGGCCGGGCGCGCCGTTCTTCACCGCGATCAGCGCCGCCAAGATGCCGAACGCCATCATCATGCCGCCACCGGCAAAGTCGCCGACATAATTGACCGGCGGCACCGGCGGTTCGTCCGCGCGGCCAATGCCATGGAGGACGCCGGACAGCGCGATATAGTTGATGTCATGGCCCGCCGCCTGGGCATAGGGACCGGTCTGGCCCCAGCCGGTCATGCGGCCGTAAACGAGCGCCGGGTTGTCGGCGAGCAGCACCTCCGGCCCCAACCCCAGCCGCTCCATCACCCCCGGCCGATAGCCCTCGATCAGCGCATCGGCAGTGCGGCACAGCGCGCGCGCGGCGGCGATGCCATCCGCCGTTTTCATGTCAAGGATCACCGAGCGGCGATTGCGCGACAGGGCATCGCGCGGATCGAGCCGGGCGCCGGGGCGATCGATGCGGATCACCTCCGCGCCATGATCGGCGAGCATCATCGCCGCGAAGGGACCGGGGCCGATGCCGGCAAATTCGATGATCCTCAGCCCCGTCAGCGCGCCTGCCATGCCGTTCCCTCCGTAATCCCAAGTCGGCAAATCATGCCCGTGCCGCACCGCGCGGGCAAGCGCTTGGGCGGCGGGGCGGCTAGCGCGGCCGGGCGCCGGGGTTGCGCCAGATCATCCGCTGGTGCGTGTCGAGCGGGGCATCGACATCCTCAAACCCCAGCTTCAGATACAGGGCGTGCGCGCGCGTGTTGTCATGCGCGACGTGGAAGTCAAAGCCATCGACCCCGGCGGCAGCGATATGCGCCTTGGTCCATTTCAGCAGCGCCGCGCCGAAACCGCGCCTGCCCGGCAGAAAGCCCAGGTCGAGCGCGCGCCACAGCCTGCCGTGGCGATTGAGGTAATAGCGGCCGATTGGTTGGGCACCCGCGTCGCCGCTGCGCTCGACGATCCAATAATCGGCGCGGGGAAAATGCTGGAGATAATGGCGGTGCTGGAGATCGAATTGCTCGGCCATCACCGCGTCGCGCTCCGCCGCGCTCCACGGCGCCAGCGCGAAGGCGGGAGCCAGGATCGCGCGGTGGAGCAGGCGGAGGAACGGCAGATCGTCCATCGCCGCCGCGCGCAGGCTGAGGCCGGCGGCCATCAGACCGGGCGACAGCGCCGGTGGCGCATGGCGCGGCGCGGGGAAGCGGGGCAGGGGCTTTTTCGGCAGGATGGGTGTCGGCACGCTTGCGTCCTCTGGCCCTACCCCTATCATCGTGCCGCACGCGACATCAAATGCACACCGATGCCGGAGGGAAGAGCCGATGTATCTGCCAACGCCGGAAGATTTCGAACCCTGGGTGGGCAAGAAGGTCCGCGTGACGGCGGTGCCCGAGCCGATCGAGATCACGCTGCTGAGGGTCGAACGCCGCGCAAATCTGACCAATGACTTTCGCGAACCCTTCGTGCTGCTCTTCGAATCGCCCGAGAATGTCTATCTGCTCGACGAGACCTACGAGATGGATTGCGGCAAGGGCGGGCCGTACAACATCTTCATCAGCCAGATACAGCCGAGGCCCGGTGAGCCCCGGCTGTACCAGGCGGTGTTCAGTTAGTTGCGCGAGGGGAAAATGCCCTGCAACGCGATGATGGTGTAAAGGCCGACATAGGGGTTGAGGACGCTGAATGGCAAGCCGTTGCCAGCGGGGCCTACGTTAACGCTGCCCTGCGGTGTGAACGGGCCGCCATTTACGGTCTCATGACTGCCATCCGAGACGCTGGCCGAGTTTACTCCTTCGCTGGCCTCGAGACCAGCGGTCGCATTGACCTTGGCGGGTGTGCCGCGGGCGCCTGATCGACGACGATTGATCATGCTCTCATCCGCGGGTTGATTA
>JBOFDB010000409.1:0-2886 GCA_051646545.1 Sphingomonas sp. | reverse complement strand
TGAGGTCTGAGGGCTGGGGGCTAAGAGCTAAGAGCTAAGGGCTGTGGGCCGCCATCCACCCAGCCCTTCACCCGCCCAACCGTTCGTGTCGAGCGAAGTCGACACACGCTCGGTTGTGCTCCGTGAGACCTCCCGCCCCTCGACTGCGCTCGGGACGAACGGATTGGCAACCCCGGCCAGCCGGGGGGCAGAGGGCTGGGGGCTAAGCGCTAAGGGCCGCCATTCCCCCAGCCTTTCACCCGCCCAACCGTTCGTGTCGAGCGAAGTCGAGACACGGGTTGCAGAGGGGGCGCTCGTGGCCCGTCCCTCGACTGCGCTCGGGACGAACGGGTTGGCGGGGATAAGCGAGGCCAGGACAGGCCAGGCAAGGCCAGGACAGGCCAGATCAGGATGAGCGGGGCATGGTTGAGTAGGCCAGGCGAAGGCTCTAGGGCCGGACCCATGAAGCCCGTCATCTTTGGCCTTGCCGGCCTGTCGCTGTCACCAGACGAAGCCGCGTTCTTCCGCGAGGCGCAGCCGCTGGGGTTCATCCTGTTTCGCCGCAATATCGAGACGCGTGGCCAGGTGCGCGCGCTGACCGATCAATTGCGCGCGTTGACTGGCCGCGATGACGTGGCGATCCTGATCGATCAGGAAGGCGGCAAGGTGCAGCGTATGGCGCCGCCCGAATGGCCCGCCTTTCCGGCTGGTCCGGCGTTCAACGCGCTATATGAGGTCGCGCCGATGTCGGCGATTGAGGCAGCGCGCGTCAATGCGCAGGCGATTGCGCTGACGCTGAGCGAGGTGGGCGTCAATGTCGACTGCATGCCGCTGCTCGATGTGGCGCAGCCTGACACCACCGAAGCGATTGCCTGCCGCCTTTATGGCAGCGAGCCGATGCGCGTCGCGGCGATGGGGCGGGCGGCGCTCGATGGGCTTCGCCGCGGCGGCGTGGTCGGCGTGGTCAAGCACCTGCCCGGCTATGGCCGCGCGGTGGTCGACCCGCATCACCACCTGCCCACCGTCGCGGCGCACGCGGACGATCTCTCCATCGACCTTGCCCCCTTCATCGCGCTCAAGGACGCGCCAATGGGCATGACCTCGCACATCATTTTTGAGGCATGGGATGGCGAGCGGCCCGCCACGCTGTCGCCGATGATCGTCAACGACATCATCCGGGGGCGAATCGGCTTTGACGGCCTGTTGATGACCGATGACATCGACATGAAAGCGCTCAGCGGCACGGCAGGCGACAAGGCCGCCGGCGCCATCGCGGCCGGTTGCGACGTGGTGCTCGATTGCTGGGCGCGGATGGACGAGATGACCGATATCGCCAACCGGCTGGGCGAGATGGACGCCGCCGGCCACGCCCGGCTCGACCGGGCAATGGCGACGATCAAAGGCCAGGCCCCCGAAGGCGACCTTGCCGAGCTGATCGCCAAGCGCGATGCGCTGCTCGCGCTTGGCGGGTAACACTTGGCGTTGGCGCCCAATCGTGTAGCGTGGCGCGGGCAATGACCGATGCCGACGACACGCTGACGCTGGATATTGACGGGTGGGAAGGGCCGCTCGACCTGTTGCTGGCGCTTGCGCGGACGCAAAAGGTCGATTTGCGGGCGATTTCGATCCTGGCGCTGGTCGACCAATATCTCGCTTATGTCGAACAGGCGCGGGTGCTGAAGCTTGAGCTGGCGGCGGATTATCTCGTCATGGCGGCATGGCTCGCCTACCTCAAATCCGCGCTGCTGCTGCCGCGCGATCCCGAAATCGAGCCGAGCCCGGAAGAGCTGGCGCTGCGGCTGCAACTCCGCCTTGAACGATTGAACGCCATGCGCGAGGCAGGCGCGCGGTTGATGGCGCGCGACCGGCTGGGGCGCGACGTGTTCGCGCGCGGCGCGCCCGAGGGGCTGCGGACGGTGCGCAAATCGGTCTGGCAGGCGGAGATTTACGACCTGATCGCCGCCTATGGCCGGGTCAGCGCGCGGACGCGGCCGGTGCTCCACGTCGTGTCGCGGCGCCCGGTGATGACCCTGGAAGCGGCGATCGAACGGGTGTCGCGCCTGATCGGGTCGGCGGTCGACTGGGCGACGATCGAGGCGTTTTTGCCCGCCGATGCAGCGGGCGAGTTCCGCAAATCGGCGCTGGCGTCGAGCTTTCTCGCCGCGCTGGAGCTGGCGCGGCAGGGCAAGGTCGAGTTGCGGCAAAAGGCCCCGTTCGCGCCGCTCTATCTGAAAGCCGCCTCATGACCCCGCCCGATGATCTGGTCCGCGCGGTGGAAGCGCTGCTGTTCGCGGCCGGCGAACCGCTGACGATCGACGCGATGCGCGCGCATCTCGGCGCCGAGGCGGACCTGCGTGGCGCGCTGGCGCGACTGGAGGGGGATTATGCCGGGCGCGGCGTCACGCTTGTCCGCCGTGGCGAGCGCTGGCAGTTCCAGACCGCCGCCGATCTTGCCCATCTCCTCCGCCGCGATCGCGAGGAACCGCGCAAGCTGAGCCGTGCTGCGGTCGAGACGCTGGCGATCATTGCCTATCACGAGCCGGTCAGCCGCGCCGAGATTGAGGCGATCCGCGGCGTGCAGATTTCCAAGGGCACGCTCGACGTGCTGATGGAGGCGGGCTGGGTGCGCCCGGCGGGGCGAAGGGAAGTACCGGGGCGGCCGTTGACCTATGCGACGACGCCCGAGTTCCTCGTCCATTTCGGGCTGGCGAGTCGGCGCGACCTGCCGGGGATTGATGACCTGCGCGCCGCCGGCTTGCTCGACCCCGTCGACCTCGCGCTGGAGCATGCCATGCCATCGCATGGTAACGAAGATGGGGCCGGTGACGAAGGTAGTGCGGCGGATGACGATTCCGGTTTCGACGTCGAGGTGGAAAACGCCGCCGATCGGGTCTAGATAGGCGTTTC
>JBOFDB010000443.1:0-4305 GCA_051646545.1 Sphingomonas sp. | reverse complement strand
GCCAGCATGTTGGTGGCGAGCACCGGTTCCAAAACCACGGCAAACAGCCATTTCGACCAGAGCGATGCGACGGCGCGCCGGTCCTCGCCCGGATAGGCCGCACCGAAACGCGCCAGGAGGCCACACAGGACCTCTCCATTGATAAGATCGACGCCACGCACCGCCTCGCGCGGATCATCGGCGTCAGCGATCTTGGGCTTGAGAAACGCCAGATGGCCGTCGAGCAGCCGCGCGAGCGTGTTGGTCACCTCGCCTCCCGGCCCTGGTCATCACATCAATCCGAGCTCTACAGATCTCCGGAAAAACCTGCAAACTCAATATTTTATACCAATTCTAAGGTATTCCCCCGAAAACACCGGGCTGAGACGGCGACGCGCTCAATCGTCCGGTAAGAGTGTCAATTGCAGCGCCATCTGACGGGTGCGCGGGCGCGGTTTTGCCGCCGGCGCGACTTCCGGCGCGCGTGGCGGCGCCCCGCCGGCGCGGACGATGGCGTCGGCCATCCGCTCGATCGCGGCGGCATCGTCGTCGATACGGCCGGTCAGCAGCTGGAACCAGTTGAAGCCGACATAGAGCGTCAGCAGGATTTCGACATCGGCCGCGGCGATCTCGCCCCGCTCGGCGGAGCGCGCGAAAATATGCCTGGGATGGTCGAGGCGTTCGGGCAGGAACTTGTTGCGCAGCGCATCGAGCGCGGCCTCGCTCGCCTGCGCCTCCGCCACCAGGGCGCGAAAGGCGCGCCCCGAAGGGCTGTCGCGCCAGAACGTCCAGAGTGCCCGGGTGAACGCCGTGAGGTCGCCTGCCAACGAGCCGGTATCGGGACCGGCGATCGAGGCCGTCTTGTCCTCGGCATAGACGTCGATGAACAGGTCCGCCTTGGTCGGCCACCAGCGATAGATCGTCGGCTTGCCGGCGCCGGCCCGACGGGCCACCTCGTCGATCGAGAAACCGGCATAGCCGCGCTCGATGAGCAGGGCGCGCGCCGCGGCCAGCACCGCGGCCTCGCTGTCGGGATTGCGCCGCGCGCCGACCGATGCGCGGCGCACCGCCGGCTTCGGCTTCGGTTTCAGCTTTGGCTTCGGATTTCGTCCAACCGCCATGGCGATCTCCCGGGACCCATTTTTTCATCGACGCGGCTTGTCGTAACGATACGGACCGTCTATATCAAGCCTCCAATAAGAACGACCCGTTTCGTTTAGATATGTGAGCCTTTGCCATGCCCCTTATTCGCCCCGCCACCCTCGCCCATTTCCGTTTCCTCGCCACCTTGATGGTCGGCGCTTATGGGCTGATCAACACCCTGCTGTTCGCGCTCGCCCCCCTGACCGCGGGCTGGCCGACCTGGGCGGTCACCGCGCTGGCGGTGCCGCCCATGGTGCTCGGCATGGTTCACCTTGTCATCCCGCTGGCGCGGCGCGCGCCGCGCGCCTGACCGAATGGGCACGGCCCCTCATTTGCCGATCGCCATTACGCCGAGAACCGCCGAGGCGAGACCGAGCAGGATCCTCACCGCATGCAGCCGGAGCCAGAGATCGAGCGTCGCCGGGACTTCGGCGAGCGGAATCGATCTGGCCGCGAAGGCGGAATTGGTCGGCAGATGCCAGGCAAAGGTGATGATCCCCACGCCGATGAGCGCGGCCAGCGCAGCGAGCCACAGCCAGCGTGCGGCGGGCTCGCTCCAGTCGAGCCAAAGCGAGCCGCCAAGCCCGATCAGCGTCGGCACGACGAAGAGCGGGATGGTGCGGCCGATGAGTTGCCCGTGGGCGCCGAACCAGTCGAGGAAGTCGGCCGGCGCCAGGCTCTTCCAATAGGCGCCGAAGGAAAGGCCGATATTCAACATGGCACCGGCAAAGCTGGCGGCGCCGCAAATGGCCAGGATGTTGAAGACGAGGCGTGCGGTCATGGTGAGTTGCTCCCTGATCTGGATCACCGGCCAGGCCGCAAGCACCCCACGCGCATGATCGGCGGCAAGAGCGATCGGCTCTCGCCCGGCGCCCCGCGGTTCGCGCTTGCTGGTTTCCGGAACGGCTTGTTATATAGCATGCGATCCATTTAAATAGCAAGCTATATAATGACCTTTCGACGCACCCAATCCGCCGGCTACATGACCAATTGGGCCGCCCGGCTGTTCGCCCGCGCCATCGACCGGCGGCTGAAGCAGATCGGCGTCTCCTCGGGACACCTGCCGGTGTTCTTCGCGCTGGGCGACGGCGCCGCCCTGTCGCAAAAGGCGCTGACCGAGGCCGCGGCCATCGAGCAGCCGACCATGGCAGCGACGCTGACCCGCATGGAGCGCGACGGCCTCATCGCCCGCCAGCCCGATCCGCAGGACGGGCGCAGCAGCCTGATCTCGCTGACCCCCGAGGCATTGGCGAAGATGCCGGCGGTGCGCGGGGCGATCGCAGCGGTCAATGCCGAGGCGCTGGCCGGCCTGAGCGAGCCCGAACAGAGCGCATACCTGAAGGTGCTTGCGACAGTGGTCGCGAATTTGGAAGCGACCGCCACCCTCTAGCGGCTGGCGCCCTGAGCCGGACCGAGCCTGTTGTGGATTCATGACTCATTTTAACCAAATTGTAGGATTTGCGGGACCGCGGAGCTCAGAGCCACTCGCAATGCCAGGGAAGCTGCTATGAGCGTCGGATCCGGGTTTTGCCTTTGAGATCAGTGCCTCACGCCACGGCGGCGCCATTGATATCGCAAGGCCTGCCAAGAGAGGCCACGCGATGACGATGACGCTTGCCACCCCTCCCGCAGCGGCGATCGCCGGCAGCGGCGCGGCTGAAAAATCCGCGCTGCGGCGATGGCTGATTAATCTCGGGCTGGCCTTGGCCTCGGCGGTGGCAGCGGCCTTTTTCGCGATTAACGACTATTCCGGCAGCACGGCGACGCTGATCGGCGTCGGGCAGCGCAGCGCCCAGCGTTTCGAGGCGGTCTATCGTGACGCCGCGGAGACCAAGATCGCCTCGCTCAGGCTCGGCACGGACCTCATCCTGGCCAATCCCGACATCGTCGAGGCCTTCTCGCGCGACGATCGCGCGGCACTGCAGGCCAAGGTCCTGCCGCTCTTCAACGACATCCTGAAACCACGCTACGGCCTGACCCAATTCAACTTCTGGACGCCGCCGGCCAAGCTCTACCTGCGCGCGATCAACCCGCAGGAGTTCGGCACCGACGGCTCGGCCGCCCGCCGCTCCATCGTCCAGGCGATCGACCGGCGCGCGCCCGTATTCGGCATGGAAACAGGGCTCGGCGGCCAGCTCGGCGTCCGCGCGATCGCGCCGATCTATGACGGCACCCGCCTGGTCGGCGTGGTCGAGCTCGGCGACGACGTGGTGGCGCTGTTGAAGCGTGCTCGGGAAGCGACCGGCGTCGAATTCGCCGCCGGCCTCGACCGCAAGCGCAGCGACGAGGTCGAGCGCCGCGCCGATCCCAAGGTCGACGTGATCCAGGGCACCGATGTGTTCTTCCAGTATTCCAACGAGGAAGCGGCAAGGCTGACGCGCGCCATCAGCTTCGACTCCCGCGCCGCCGACGGCCAGTTCGTCACCCAGGGCGGCCGCGCCATCTATGTGAAACCCTTTGTCATCACCAATTTCGCCGGCGCGCCGACCGTGGTCATCGCCACGCTGTTCGACCTGACCGAGCAGGTCGCGGCCGCCCGCCAGAGCGCCGTCATCAAGGGCGCGGTGCTGTTCCTGGTTCTGGCGCTCGCCAGTTGCCTCGGCTTCGCGCAATTCGGCAAGCTGCAGGAAGGCTTCGCCCGGGTGGTGTTCGGCGAGCGCCGCAAGCTCGAGGAAACCACCGCCGCGCTCGACGCCGCCAAGGCCAAGCTGAAAGATATCGACCTCATCAAGCAGGGCTTCTTCACCAATCTGGTCGCCGCGGTGTCGGAACCGCTGCAGGCAGTGGCCGGCCAGCTGCAATCCTCGATCCCGGTGGTCGACGCCGCGCTGAAATCGGCGGCCGAGCTCAGCCCGACCGAGCGTGCCTCGCTCTGCGACCGGCTCGGTTTCGCGCTTGCCGAAACCAACCGGTTGAGCAAGTTCATCGCCGATTACCGGCAGATCGAGCTGTTCCGCCAACGCCTGATCAAGAGCAGCACCGCGACCGCCGAGCTTTCCAGCATCGTCGAAAAGACGCTGGAGAACGAGCTCGCCAGCTACCAGCGCCTGCCGCATCTGAAGATCAGCGCCATCATCCCGCAGGACCTGCCGCCGGCCCGGGCCGACGCCAATCTGCTGCGCTGGTCGATCGCCGGCCTCGTCGCCTATGCCGCCCAAGGCTCGGGCGTGGGCACCATCGTAC
>JBOFDB010000402.1:0-4218 GCA_051646545.1 Sphingomonas sp. | reverse complement strand
GTTACGTGCAGCAGGGGTAGTTTTCCGCCATGATCGGTGCGCGATTGCCGCGCCCCCTTCACAGCGGGCGGCGGCGCGCGTAACCAGCGCGCTTTGCGCCACGAATGAGTGATCATGCCTGATCTCGCCATTTTCTATGAACACCCGCAATGGTTTGAGCCGCTGTTCGCGACGCTTGACCGGCGGGGCGTGGATTACCGCCGCATCGAAATTGCCGGCCACGTCTTTGATCCCGCCGCATCGCCGCCGCCCGCGCCGGTGGTGTTCAACCGGTTGGCAATGTCCAGCTTCTTGCGGTCACCCGAACACGCGATTTTCTATGCCCCGGCGTTGTTCGCGCATTGGGCCGGGCAGGGGGCGCGGATCATCAACGGCGCGGATGTGCTGGCGGTTGACGCCAACAAGGCGCGCCAGCTGGCGTTGATCGCGTCGCTTGGGCTGGGCGTGCCCGCCACCCGCGTTGTCCATCGTGCCATTGACATCCCCGCAGCGGCCGAAGGGCTGCGCTTTCCCATCGTGGTCAAGGCCAATATCGGCGGCGCCGGCGCGGGCATCATGCGCTATGAAACGCCGGAGGAATTAGCGCTCGCGGTGACTGGCCGGTTTTTACCGAGCAGCATCGACGGTGTCTTGCTGGTGCAGGAATATGTGCCCGCGCGCGGTGGCCGCATTACCCGCATCGAAACCCTGGCGGGACGTTATCTCTACGCGATCGATATCGATGGCGGCGGCCAGTTTGATCTGTGCCCCGCCGATGCCTGCCTCGCCGATGGCAAGCCGATCACGATGACCAAGGCCGATCCCGCGCCCGAAATCATCGACGCCGCCGAACGCATCGCGCGCGCCGCGGGACTCGATGTCGGCGGGGTCGAGGTGATGATCGACGACCGTGACGGCACGCCGCGCTTCTATGACATCAACGCGCTGTCCAACTTTGTCGCCAAGCCGCTCGATGTGCTGGGCTGGGACCCGCACGAGCAGCTCGTCGATTTTCTGCAGGGCGAAATTGCCCGCAAATCGCATCAGGGAGCTTATGCATGAGATATGGCTATTGGATGCCGGTGTTCGGCGGCTGGCTGCGCAACGTCCCCGACGAAGGCATGGCGGCGAGCTGGGCCTATAGCCGCGACCTGACGGTGAATGCCGAGCGCTGGGGCTATGACCTGACGCTCATTGCCGAGCTCAACATGAACGACATCAAGGGCGCCGGCGCGCCGACGCTCGATGCCTGGTCAACCGCGGCGGCGCTGGCGGCGGTGACCGATACGATCGAGCTGATGGTTGCGGTGCGCCCCAATTTCCACCAGCCCGCCTTGTTCGCCAAGGCAGCGGCCAATATCGATCAGATTGCTGGTGGTCGCCTCGCCCTCAACGTCGTTTCTTCCTGGTGGGCTGATGAAGCCAAGCGCTATGGCCTGCAATTCGACCAGCATGACGATCGTTATGCGCGCACCTCGGAATGGCTGAAGGTGGTCGAAGGGCTGTGGAGCGAGGAGGAATTCACCTATTCGGGCAAATTCTACCAGACCGATCACGCCGTCTGCTCGCCCAAGCCCGCGCGGAAGCCGGTGACTTATGCCGGCGGCGAAAGCCCGGCGGCAAAAGCGCTGATTGCCGAGCAATGCGACGCCTATGTGATGCACGGCGACCCGGTTGAGGCAATTGCTCCCAAAATCGCCGACATGGCGGCGCGGCGCGAGGCATTGGGCAAGCCGCCGATGCAATTTGGCATGGCCGCCTATGCCATTGTCCGCGACAGCGAAGCCGAGGCGCAGCGTGAACTCGCCCGCATTACCGAGGTGAAGGAGCTGCCGGCAGGCTATGCCAATTTCGACCAATGGCTGTCGGGCACGCAGCTTGAGCGCGAGATGAAGATCCAGGAATATGCCGTGTCAAATCGCGGCCTTCGCCCCAATCTGGTCGGCACGCCCGAGCAATTGCGCGAGCGGATCGAGGAATATGAGGCGGCGGGGCTCGATCTGCTGCTGCTGCAGATGAGTCCCCAGGCCGAGGAAATGGAGCGTTTCGCCGCTCAGGTGATGAAGCGGGAAAAGGTGGCGGCCTAACCCGGCAGGCCTGCCTTCAACTCATCCAGCCAGGGCTGCGCCGTCCCGTCGGACGGCGCGCGCCAATCCCCGCGCGGCGACAGCGCGCCGCCTGCCGACACTTTGGGCCCATTGGGCAGGGTCGAGCGCTTGAACTGGCTGGTGCCGAAGAAACGCGAAACAAACACCTCGAGCCATTTCGCGATGGTCGGCAAGTCATAGGCATGGCGCGCGGCGAGCGGAAACCCGCTCGGCCATTCGCCGGCATCAGCGTCTTTCCACGCGTGCCAGGCAAGAAAGGCGACCTTGGACGGTGCGAGGCCCCAACGCGCAATCAGGTTCACGAAGAAATCGTGTAGTTCATACGGGCCGATGATGGTCTCGGTCGCCTGCACCGCGCCGCCTTCGGTCGGCACCAGCTCGGGCGAAATCTCGGTGTCGAGAATTGCCTGCAACACATGGTCGGTCTCGGCATCAAAGGTGTCGGACGCAATCGTCCAGCGGATCAGATATTGGATCAGCGTCTTGGGCACGCCGGCATTGACGCCGTAATGGCTCATATGGTCGCCGACGCCATAGGTCGCCCAGCCCAGCGCCAGTTCGGACAAATCGCCGGTGCCGACCACCAGACCCCCGTGGCGATTGGCGAGGCGGAACAGATAATCGGCGCGCAGCCCCGCCTGGACGTTTTCGAACGTCACGTCATAGACCTTTTCGCCGCGCGAATAGGGGTGGTCGAGATCGCGCAGCATCTGTTCGGCGGCGGGGCGAATGTCGATCTCGTCGCCCGTCACCCCCAAGGCGCGCATCAGCCGCCAGGCATTGCCGCGCGTGGCGTCGCTGGTGGCGAAACCGGGCATGGTATAAGCGAGGATGTCAGTACGCGGCCGCTTCAGCCGGTCCATTGCTTTTGCGGCAATGATCAGCGCATGGGTCGAATCGAGGCCGCCCGATATGCCGATGACGAGCTTGGCCGGGCGCGCCGCGGTGATCCGCTGCACCAGCGCTTCGATCTGGATGTTGAACGCCTCATAGCAATCGGCATCCAGCCGTTCGGGGTTGCTCGGCACGAAGGGAAAGCGGCTGACCATGCGGCGCAGCCCGACATCGGCAAAGTCGGTCTTGTGATCAAAACTGATGCGGCGAAAGCGCTGTTCGGGATGGTGGGCAAAGCTGGCGGCGTCGTTGAAGGTGCCGTTACGCATCCGTTCCTGGGCCAGCCGCGCGGCATCGACATCGGCCACGATCATATCGGCTTCGCAACGGAAGCGCTGGGATTCGACGAGCAAGGCGCCGTTTTCATGGATCAGGCTTTGCCCGTCCCAGGCAAGATCGGTGGTGCTTTCGCCCGGGCCGCTTGCTGAAAAGACATAGGCCGAAATGGTGCGTTCCGACTGCGCCGCGGCGAGGAGCGCGCGGTTGCGCCCCTTGCCGATCAGGCTGGGCGACGCTGAAAGGTTGCAGCAAATCAGCGCCCCGGCCAGCGCGCCATGCGTTGAGGGCGGCGTCGGCGACCAGAAATCCTCGCAAATTTCGATATGGAAGATGAACGGGGCCAGGTCGCTGGCGGCGAAGATCAAGTCCGTGCCGAACGGCGCGACCTGTCCTGCAATCGATATGTCGAGCCCGGTCAGGCCATGGCCGCTGGCGAACAGGCGTTTTTCATAGAATTCGCGATAATTGGGCAGGAAGGTCTTGGGCACCACGCCCAGGATGCGCCCGCGCGCAATCGCCAGCGCGCAATTGTAAAGCCGCCCGTTGCGGCGCAGCGCCGCCCCGACGACCAGCACGGTCTTCAGCTTTGCGCTCGCTGCCACGACCGCCGCCACTGCCGCCTCCACAGCCTCTTGCTGCACGGTTTGCATATGCAGATCGTCAATGGCGTAGGAGGAGAGGTTGAGTTCGGGAAAGACCATCAGGTCGACGTTCGCGGCGTGCGCCTGTTTTGCGAGCTCAATCGCTGCCGCTGCATTGGCGGCGGGATTGCCGACTGTGGCCTGTGGCGTCGCGGCGGCGACGCGGATCAAGCCATGGCGATGGATCGAATAAAAGGGATGCGGCTTGGTAAGGCGAGGCATGGCGCTGGCTTTAGCGGCAAAGCGGGGCAAAGGCCAACACGGCCAATTTCGTGAATAAGGGGGGCGGCCCTCTGCCTCCCCCGCCAGGGGGAGGT
>JBOFDB010000390.1:0-4461 GCA_051646545.1 Sphingomonas sp. | reverse complement strand
AATCATTGCCGCCACGGCCCGCTCGCGGAATAGCGCCAGCCAGTCGGCTTCGGGCGCAGCGGCATAACGATCGCCAAATTCCGTCGCCAGTGCCTCACCGACCGGCACCAGATAATCCCCCGGGTACAGCCCGGACGGTATCTCGCCAATGTCTTCGCCCAGTGCCTCGCGATAGCGCAGGTGCGCCGACCGCGCGAGCACATCGACCTGCCCGCCCGCGTCGTTGACGTAATATTCACGGATCACCTTGTGCCCGGCGAATTCGAGCAGGCTGGCCAGCGCATCGCCGACCACCGCGCCACGGCAATGGCCCATGTGCATGGGGCCGGTGGGATTGGCCGACACATATTCGACATTGACCGTCGGTCGGCTGCCCGGCGCGGTGCGGCCATAATCGGCCCCCGCCTCCAAAATGGCGGAAAGCTCGCCCCGCCACACATCGTCCGCCAGCGTCAGGTTGATAAAGCCCGGCCCCGCCACCGCAACGCCCGTAACCCCGGCAGTTTTGGCAAGTTCCGCCGCAATCTTTTCTGCCAGCGCGCGCGGATTGGTGCCGGCGGGCTTGGCGAGCACCATCGCGGCATTGGTGGCAAGGTCGCCATGGCTGGCGTCGCGCGGCGGCTCGACCGTCACATTGGCGCGGTCGAGCCCGGTGGGCAGGTCACCGGCAGCAACAAGAGCATCGAGCGCGGCATCGAGATGCGCGGCAAAACGGGCGTATAGCGTCATGGCGGCGGCGCTTAGCGGATGATGCGCGCAGGCGCAAAGGTGACGGCTTGACGTTGCCCATCGCGCTTGGCACCCCCACCGCAACAACAGGGGATATTGCCATGAAGCCGCACCATGTCGTCGCGCTGGCGCTTGCCGTCACCGCCGCACCGCTTGCCGCCAAGACCAATCCGGTGCTGGCCGCCGCCGAAGCCGCGCGGCCCGAGCAACTCAAGCTCCTCGAAACATTGGTCAACATCGACTCCGGCACCGGCGATGCGGCGGGGGGCAACAAGGTGCAGGCGATCATCGCGGATCGGCTGCGCGCGCTGGGCATGACGGTGAAGACGGTGCCCGCCGAAACGCCGGGCCTCGCCGATAATCTCGTCGCCACGGTAAACGGCAAGGGCAAGGGCCGCATCCTGATGATCGGCCATATCGACACGGTGTTCGAGCCCGGCACGGCGGCCAAACGCCCGTTCCGCATCGATGGCGACCGCGCCATGGGCCCGGGCGTCGGCGACGAGAAAGGCGGCGTGGTGGAAGGCATCACCGCGCTCACCCTGCTCAAGCAGATGAATTTCCGCGATTTCAAGACGATCACTCTGCTCGTCGAATCGAGCGAGGAGCGCGGCTCGCCCGGCACGCGCAAGCTGATCAACGATCTTGTCGCCGACGCCGATGTCGAATTGAACCTGGAGCCTGGCCAGCCCGGCGGCGCGATCACGGTGTGGCGCAAGGGCTCGACCAGCTACACGATCAGCGTCAAGGGCCGCCCTGCCCATGCCGGGGTCGACCCTGAAAACGGCCGCAACGCCGCCTATGAGCTGATCCACCAGCTGCAGCTGGCGGACAGCCTGCCCAAAACCGGCGATGGCCTGACCGCCAACCTGACCATCCTCAAGGCGGGATCGCGCTACAACATCATTCCCGAAGATGCCGAGGCGATCATCAACGTCCGTATTCGCAACAAGGCGCAGGGTGACGATGTCGCCGCCCTACTCGACAAAAACGCCCGCACCACGCTGATCCCCGACACGCGCGTCACGGTTACGCACGACACGTCGTTCCCCCCGCTGCCGACCAACCCGGGCACCGAGGCGGTCGCCGCCATCGCCGACAAGGCGGCGGCGGAGATTGGCCTGAAATTGCCGCATGGCGGCAATGGTGGCGCGTCCGAATCGGCGCTGGCCTATGAGGCCGGGGTCGCCGCGCTCGATGGGCTGGGGCCAATCATCTGGTACGCGCATTCCGAGCGCGAATATATTGAGCTGCCCAGCGTCACGCCGCGGCTTTATGTGCTGACCCGGCTGCTGATGGAGCTGGGCGGCAAGCCACCGGCGCGGTTGAAGTAGCTTAGACCAGCCCCTCCACCACGCGCGTATCTGCGGCACCGGGGAACAGCGTCGGCATCAACCGGCCCGGATCGACGGCGAAATGGCTTGCCATGGCGCCGCCGATCAGCCCGTCGAGCGAGGTGGTCGGCCGCAGGTCGCGGCCTTCGTACAGCGCATTCTGCTTCAATCCTGGCCAATCCGCCACGATCCGTCCGCCGCGCACCGCGCCACCGAGCAGCATCGCGCACGACGCGGTGCCATGGTCGGTGCCGTTGGTGCCGTTAACCGCCGCGGTCCGGCCAAATTCGGTCGCGATCACCACCAGCGTGTTCGCCCAGAGCGGCCCCAGCCCGTCCTTGAGCGACGCGACCAGCCCATCCAGCCCCTTCAGCTGCCCAGCCAGACGCCCGCGCTGCGCGGCATGGGTGTCCCATCCACCCGTTTCGATCATCGCGATGCGCGCGCCGTCGGCCGGTGCCAGCAATTTGGCGGCGAGCGCGCCCGTTGATGCGCCGCCCTTGCCATTATCGGCGGTAAGGTCGCCCGCCAGCGCGCGCGTGCTCATCGCTTCGCTCCACAGCTGGTGGAGCTGCGCGTCGCCGTCATACATCATCGACACGCGCTGGATCAGGTCGTCGCTCGCTTGCGGCAGGTTGGACGGCGCATAGGAATCGACATCATGCGGTCCGCGCAGCGCCATCGGCACCGTCGCCGAAATCGCCATTGCGCGCGCTTCATTGGCGGGAAGCAGCCCGAGCAGCCGGTTCATCCAGCCATCCTTGACCTGATACGCACCCGCCGCCCCCGTTTCGAGGACATTCTGCCCATCGAAATGCGACCGGTCGCGATAGGGCGAGGCGACAGCGTGGGCGAAAATCGCCTGGCGCTGCTGATAAAGGCTGCCCAGCGTCGCCAGATTGGGATGGAGCGTGAACATCCCGTCGAGCTTCATGCCCTTGTCAAAATCATCCGCGAACGGCCCGCGCAGGCCCGCAAAGGCCGGATCGCCAAGCGGGGCCAGCGTGCCGAGGCCATCGGCGGCGCCGCGCTGGATAATGAAGACGAACCGGCGGTCCGTCGCGGCACGGGCAAAGGCGATGCGCGGGGCAAAACCCAGCGCCAGCGTGGCGGCACCACCACGCGCGAGGAAGGAACGACGATCGAGCATGATATTACCTCCGCATCGCTTCGGGGGAGACGAGCAGCAACGCCAGCGCTTGTTGCGGGCTTTCCGCGCGCGCCAGCGCCTGGGCGGTCGCCGCGCTGAGCCCGCCGGGATAGAGCCTTACGGCGAGCGCACGCGCATCGATGGTGGCGCCTGCCTTGGCCGCCATCCGTTCCGCCGCCTCGACCCGGCGCATCACCGCATCGGCACCCGCCCAGGTGGCGTTCAGATCCTCATAGCCGGCGGGCGAGCCGGGCTTCCACGCCGGCTGGCCCAGCTGGTTGAGCATGCCGGTAAATTGCTGCGCCTGCAGATCCTTGACCTGCAACGCGCGCAGCGACGCGACCGACCACTCCCAGGGCGAGCGGAACTTGGTCGGCGCCTCAACCCACGTCTCGGGCGAGTCGATCAGCACGCGATACATGGCCGGCAGATTGCCGCCCGTCTGAAGGTAACAGGTGCGCAGCCGATCAACCAGCGCGGGGGGCGGCGTGTCACCCGCGAAATGGCGTGCCAGCTTGGTGGCGATATGCGTCGCGGTGGCGGGGTGAGCGACGAGATCGTCAATCACCGCCTGCGCCTGGCGCTCACCCGACTGGCCATAGCGCTTGCCCATGATCGTCCGGGTGCCCGGCTCGTGCGTAGCCTCGACGAACACAAACTCCCCGGGATTGTCGCTGATGCCAAGCAGCTTGGCATAGGGGCCGCGGGCAAGACCGGAGATGCTCCACCCCGTCATTGCGCGGGCGAATTCGGTGACGTCGGTCTGGGTGTAACCGGTGCGCACGCCAAGCGTGTGCAGTTCCATAATCTCGCGCGCGAGATTCTCGTTCAGCCCCGTTTTGCGCCCGTTGGGGCGATTGGCGGTGCGCTCGCCCACCTGCGAATTGGGGCCAATCGACTGCGCCTGGTCGAGATAGAGCAGCATCGCGGGATGGCGCTCAACCGCGTTGACCATCTGGCCGAACGTGCCCAGCACATGCGGGCGGATCGCCTCAAACTCCAGCAGCCCGGCCATGCCAATCGTCGTCAGCTTGTCCGCCGACACCGCGAAGTGATTGGCCCAGAATTGCACCATCCGCTCGACAAAGGGCGTGTCGCTGCCAACCGCCACTTGCCCGCGCGCGCCGACGGCGGCGACATAATTGCTGCGGCTTTCCTGCCCGTTGAAGCGCCGCCGCTCCTGCTTGGCGGTCTCCTCGGGCGTCATCGGCGCGGCGGGAGTGGGGGCGGCAGGATTGGACGATGCCG
>JBOFDB010000176.1:0-3189 GCA_051646545.1 Sphingomonas sp. | reverse complement strand
CTTACGTTATTGTACCCGGACGACCCGAATGCCACGGGTACGCAGATGCTCGATGACCGAACCCTTGCCGATGAAATGGCCGATTCCGGCGGCAAACAGATAGACGCCCCGGCGGTGCTGGCGGCGTTGCAGCTCGGCCGCCCAGGCGCGGTTGCGATCGATCATCAGCGGCTTGGCAAAGGCCGGCGTGGCCCGGATCGCGTTCAATTCGCGCGCCAGCGCCGCATCGGGGGACACATCGCCGCGCGCCCAAGCGTCAAGCGGCGCTCGGCGCTGTGCGGCGGTGCGATCGGGCGCGTCGAGCGCGGCATCGAGCAGGCGGCGCTGCTCTTCCTCGGGCACGGCGTCGACCGCGCGGAGCACTTCCTGCGTATGGTCGATGGCGATGACGGGCCGGCCCCTTGCCCGGAACTGTTCGGTCAGCCAGTCATCGGCGCCCGGCCCCGGCAAGTCGCCCGCGCGAACATCGCGGGTATAGCCGATCGCCACCGCCGCCACCCAGGTCGGCAATGTATCGAGCAACGCAGCGGCGTCAGGCGGCAAGCCATCGACGAAGCGCGCCAGCGTCTTGCGATGATCGGGCGACACGCGCTGGCGGAGCGGCGGCAGGGTGCGGCCAAGTGGCGCCTGGTCGATCAGCCTGGCCGCGTCGTCATCATCCCCCACCGACTCGACAATCAGCCCGCGCGATCGCCGCACGATCGCGTCCAGCAGGGGCGTTCGCCATTGGAAGCCAGGCGGCAGGACGTGGATGGTGCCGAACAGATAGATGGCGGATCCACGCGCGCCAATCCGCCAGATGGCCGGGCGCGGCGCATAATCCTGCCGCAGCCCGCCAACGGCCTCATCCTCGGCGAGCGATCGCGCTTCGGCGGCGCGGGCATTGGCGGCGGCGGTGTCGCGCGGCGCGATCCGCGCATCAATGGGGAGCGGGGGATAGGGCAGATGCGGCCCGCGATCCGCCGCCAGCGTGCCCCCGATCATCAGCCACGCCACCGCGACGGGCCAGCCAACTGCCTTGATGCTCCTCAGAGCCTGTGGAACCGGCAATTTGGGCATGTTGCCACGGCAGCTTGCGGTGGCGGTGTGCGGGCGTCAATCATTTCGTTGCGCGCGCGGAGGCGGCGCCGGGCGAATCCTGTGCCAATAGGAAGCATTGACCCCCAAGGCCGCATTCGCCAAAGCGCAGGGCAGCTTCCCTTATCGCAGGTGCGAAGGCCCGTTTTGACTGCCCAGCCGCTCAGCTTTCAGCGCATGATCCTGACGCTCCACAATTATTGGAGCGATCATGGCTGCCTGATCCTCCAGCCCTATGACATGGAGATGGGGGCGGGCACTTTTCATACGGCCACCACGCTGCGCGCGCTGGGGCCCGATCCATGGAACGCCGCCTTTGTGCAGCCGTGCCGCCGCCCGACCGATGGCCGCTATGGCGAAAACCCCAATCGCCTGCAGCATTATTACCAATATCAGGTGATCCTGAAGCCCAGCCCGCCTGATCTGCAAGCGCTGTATCTTGGCTCGCTCGCCGCGATCGGCATCGATTTCACGCGCCACGACATCCGCTTTGTCGAGGATGACTGGGAAAGCCCGACGCTCGGCGCCTGGGGGCTGGGCTGGGAAGTGTGGTGCGACGGGATGGAGGTGACGCAGTTCACCTATTTCCAGCAAATGGGTGGGTTCGATTGCAAGCCGGTGGCGGGCGAGCTGACCTATGGCCTCGAACGGCTCGCCACTTACATCCAGAACAAGGACAGCGTTTACGAGCTGGCCTTTAACGATGCGCGCGGCAACACCCCGCAAATGACCTATGGCAACGTCTTCCTTGAAAACGAACGCCAGATGAGCGCGTGGAATTTCGAAGTCGCCGATACCGAGTCGCTGTTCGATCAGTTCCGCAAACACGCCGCCGAATGTGAAAACTCGCTGGCATCGGGTCTCCCCATCCCGGCCTATGAACAGGCGATCAAGGCCAGCCACGTCTTCAACCTGCTGCAGGCGCGCGGCGTCATCTCGGTCGCCGAGCGCCAGGCCTATATCGGCCGCGTCCGCGATCTGGCGAAAGGCGCCTGCGCGGCGTGGATGGAAAAGAACGGGTGGGCGGCGTGATGGCGCTTCTTGCCGTCATCCCAGCGAAAGCTGGGATCTCAGGCCGTATCGCGCGTTTGCCTGAGACCCCAGCATGCGCTGGGGTGACGATGGAGGCAGCGCATGGCTGACTTCCTGCTCGAACTCCGCTCCGAGGAAATTCCCGCGCGGATGCAGGCGCGGGCGCGGGAGGATTTGGCAAAGCTGTTTGTGGCGGAGTTGGAGAAGGCGGGGCTGAAGCCGGCTGACCTCACCACCTATGCCACGCCACGCCGTCTGGCGTTGATCGCGCGGGACTTGCCAGCGGCGACGGCGGCGGTGTCCGAGGAAATCAAAGGCCCCCGCGTCGGGGCGCCGCCGCAAGCGCTGGAGGGGTTCCTGCGCAAGACGGGGCTTACGCAGGATCAGCTAGTTGAGCGCGACGGCGTGTTGTTCGCGGTGATCGACAAACCCGGTCGCGCGACCGCTGAGGTGTTGGCCGACGCCATCCCCGCCATCATCCCCGCCTTTCCCTGGCCCAAATCGATGCGCTGGGGCGAGGCATCGCTGTCGACCGAAAGCCTGCGCTGGGTGCGGCCGTTGCAGGGCATCGTCGCGCTGTTCGGGCGCGACGTGGTGCCGTGCGAGGTGGCGGGCATTACCAGCGGGCGCGTGACGATGGGGCATCGCTTCCTGTCATCGGGCGCGATCGAGATCGAAAGCGCCGCGACTTATGCCGAGCAACTGCGCGCCGCCCATGTCATCGTCGATCAGGACGCGCGCGCCGCGATCATCCGCACCCGCGCCGCCGAGCTGGCGCGCGAGGCGGGGCTGTCGCTGATCGAGGATAAGGGGCTGGTCATCGAAAATGCCGGCCTCACCGAATGGCCCGTGCCGCTGCTCGGCCGCTTCGACGAGGCGTTCCTCAGCGTGCCGCCCGAAGTGATCCAACTCACCGCACGCGTGAACCAGAAATATTTTGTGTGCCAATCCTCCCCGTTTACGGGGAGGGGGACCGTCGGCGCAGCCGATGGTGGAGGGGGGGCTGGGGCGAACGACGTCCTTGGCGGCCCGCCCCCTCCGTCAGGCGCTGGCGCGCCTGCCACCTCCCCGTCCCGGGGA
>JBOFDB010000071.1:0-1566 GCA_051646545.1 Sphingomonas sp. | reverse complement strand
CGCCGCGACAGCGCGATCGAGGCAGGCGGCTTTGTCGCGCTGGTTCGCCCCGGCGTGCTGGGCGCGCACGACGCGATTGGCCTCAACATCGCTTATCTGCTCGATGCCAGCGGCGCGCATAACAGCTTTCAATTGGTCGCCTCGGCCGATTATGGCCGGGCGATCGGCCATCACATGGCGATCAATCTGTCGGTCCAGGCCAATGTCGCGGGCGATGGCTATGCCCGTTATTATTATGGCGTCGACGCAGCGGGCGCGCTGGCAAGCGGGCTGCCCCGGTTCGACAATGCCCATGGAGGCCTGAAAAGCCTGGGCGCCGCGCTCATCATCAACCGCGCGATTCGCGGGCCGATTGGCCAGGGCCTCGGCGCCTATGCCATCGTCTCTTACACCGCGCTCCAGGGCGATTTCGCGGCCAGCCCGGTAACGCGGCTGGCGGGCAGCGCCGATCAGGTGTTTCTCGGCGTCGGGCTTGGCTATACTTTCTGATCAAAGCGTTTTACAGCCGTGCCATTCCCCGGGGGGACGCTGACGGCATCCGTCACGGCGTCTGAGAGGCGGGCACGAGCCCGCGACCCGCTGAACCTGATCCGGCCCCTTGAACCCTTCAAGGACTCACCGGCGGAGGAAGTGGAGCCGCGGCACACCCGCAATCCTTCTTGCTCCGGTTGATTTGGAGCGCTTGAAAGATGGCAGATATTCCCGCCCGCACTGAAATTGGCGTCACCACCGGCCCCATTCGCGGCAGCCGCAAGATTCATGTCGGGCCTTTGGGCGTCGCGATGCGCCAGATCAGCCTGGAGCCCTCGTCGGGCGAGCCGCCGCTCAACGTCTATGACACCAGCGGCCCCTATACCGACCCGGCCGCCAGCATCGACATCATGGCCGGCCTCAAGCCCAAGCGCCGCGAGTGGATACTCGGGCGCGGCGATGTCGAAAGCTATGACGCCCGCGAAATCAGGCCCGAGGATAATGGCCAGCTCGGCCCCGATCGCTCGGGCGGCGTCCAGCCTTTCCCCAACGTCGTCAAGCGCCCCTTGCGCGCGCGTGCAGGCATGAACGTTAGCCAGATGCACTATGCCCGTCGCGGCATCATCACGCCCGAGATGGAATATGTCGCGATCCGCGAAAATCTCGGCCGCGAGATGCTCGCCGAATACACCCGCGACGGCGAGAGCTTCGGCGCCGCCATCCCCGATTACGTCACCCCCGAATTCGTCCGTGATGAAGTCGCGCGCGGCCGCGCCATCATCCCCAGCAACATCAACCACCCGGAAAGCGAGCCGATGGCGATCGGCCGCAATTTCCTAGTCAAGATCAACGCCAATATCGGCAACAGCGCGGTGGCGAGCGACGTTGCGACCGAAGTCGACAAGATGGTCTGGTCGATCCGCTGGGGCGCCGACACGGTGATGGACCTCTCGACGGGGCGCAACATCCACGACACGCGCGAATGGATCATCCGCAACTCGCCCGTGCCGATCGGCACCGTGCCCATCTATCAGGCGCTCGAGAAAGTCGGTGGCATTGCCGAGGAGCTGACCTGGGAGATCTTCCGCGATACTC
>JBOFDB010000135.1:0-3555 GCA_051646545.1 Sphingomonas sp. | reverse complement strand
TGTAGTATTCGGTCGATGAGGCGAACTCATACTCAAAGCCATATTGGTCGAGGAACTGTCGCAGCATCGCGTTATTGTGGTGCGCGAAGCTCTCATGGCAGCCGAACGGATCGGGGATGCGGGTGAGCGGCTTGCCGAGATGTTCCGCCAGCATCTCGCGGTTGGGCACATTGTCGGGCACCTTGCGCAGGCCGTCCATGTCGTCGCTAAAGGCGATCAGCCGGGTGGGGATGTCGGACAGCGCCTCAAACGCGTGGCGCACCATCGTCGTGCGCAGCACTTCGTTGAACGTGCCGATGTGCGGCAGGCCCGAGGGGCCATAGCCCGTCTCAAACAACACATGCCCCTTGGCCGGCGCGCCATCAGGATAGCGTTTCAGCAACTTGCGCGCTTCCTCATAAGGCCAGGCCTTTGAGTCCATTGCCGCGGCGCGCAAATCATCCACTTGTGCGTTGCCCTTTCGTTCTGGTTCGGCCAGGGTGGCCTTGTTAGGAAATGACCGCCTCTTTGCCCTATCCCGCGCTCTATGCAAGCCATGGCGGCATCTGGATTGCCGAGGGCGGGCGCGTGCGCGAGGTTGGGCGGCGCGAGGCGATCCGCATCGCCGCCGACACGCCGGTTATTCTGCTGAATGCGGTGCTGGTGGCGCAGCGGCTGGGCTATGCCGAGCTGTCAGGACTCGACCTGCTTGAGCTGTTCGCGTTCCTTCACCCTGCGCGCTTCATGGTGCCGACGCCCAAGGGGCTGGCAAAGGCGGTGGGGCTGGAGCCGCCCGCCGAGGATCGCGACGTTGCCGCATTGCTGCTCGCCGCCGCCGAGCGGTTGCTGGCGGGGGCGAAGGGCGACTGGCCCGAGCGCGAAGGGGCATGGACCGCGCTGCAATCGCTCGCCCGGCTGCGCTGGCCCTGGGCAGCGCCGCTCAGCGGCGTGATCCAGCAGCCGCGCGAGAATGAGCGCTTCCTGTTCTCGCGCCTGCCCGAATGGCAGGAGGCGGCACCCCGCCCGCAGCCGCTGACCGTGACGCTCGATAGCGGCGCCGTGCTCGACCGGCTTGACCGGCTGACCGGGCAGAGGGCGGAGGCCCGCCCTGGCCAACGCGCCTTTGCCGAAGCCGCTGCCAACGCCTTTGCCCCGCGCGTGCACCGCGACGCGCCTCGGCTGGTGCTGGCGGAGGCAGGGACGGGGATCGGCAAGACACTGGGTTACCTCGCGCCCGCCTCGCTCTTTGCCGAACAATCGGGCGGGGCGGTGTGGGTGTCGACCTTTACCAAGGCGCTGCAACGGCAATTGGGGCATGAGACCGCGCGGCTTTACCCCGACGCGACCATGCGGCGCGCCAAGGTGGTAACGCGCAAGGGCCGCGAGAATTATGCCTGCCTGCTCAATCTGGAGGATGCGTTGCAGGGCGGCTTTGCCGGGCGGGCGGGGATTTTCGCGCAATTGGTCGCGCGCTGGGCAAGCTATACCGCCGATGGCGACATGGTCGGCGGTGATTTGCCGGGCTGGCTGCCCACGCTGTTCCGCCGCGCCGGTGCTACCGCGCTGACCGATCGGCGCGGCGAATGCGTCTATGCCGGCTGCCCGCACTACCGCAAATGCTTCATCGAGCGCGCCGCCCGGGCCAGCGCCGAAGCCGATATCGTCATCGCCAATCACGCGCTGGTGATGGTCAATGCCGCGCGGGGGCGAGAGATGGCGACGCGGCCGACGCGCTATGTCTTCGATGAGGGGCATCATCTATTTGACGCGGCGGATGCGATGTTCTCCGCCGCGCTGACCGGCGCCGAGGCGATCGAGATCCGGCGCTGGGTGCTGGGGCCGGAAGCCAATGCGCGCGGGCGGCGGCGCGGGCTGGCGGCCCGGCTATCGGACGTGGCAAGCTATGATGACGCAGGCGCCGAGGCGATTGCGGCGGCGGCAAATGCGGCGCAGGCCTTGCCGTCGACAGGCTGGTTGCAACGACTGGCGGAAGGGCAACCGTTCGGCCCGGTGGAGGCGCTGCTCGCGGCGGTGCGGGGGCTGGTTTATGCGCGGTCGGAAGATCGCGACGATGCGGGCTATGGCCTCGAAACCGAACTTGCCGAGCCCGATGCGGCGCTGGTCGAGGCGGCAGGGCCAGCGGCGGCAGCGCTCGACGCGCTTTATCGGCCGCTGGTCGCGCTGGGCCATCGCCTGGAAGCGGTGCTTGATGAAGGCCCGGACTGGCTCGACGGCCCGGCGCGGGCGCGGATCGATGGCGCAATTGCTTCGCTCAGCTGGCGCGCGGAAACCGTGGCAGCGTGGCGGGCGCTGATCGCGCGGATCGATGGCCCGGTCGATCCCGATTTCGTCGATTGGCTCGCGGTCGCCCGCGTGGAGGGGCGCGATGTCGATGTCGGCCTGCACCGTCATTGGCTCGATCCGACGCGGCCCTTCGCGCAGGCCGTGCTGAAGCCAGCGCAGGGCGCGCTCGTCACCTCGGCGACGCTGCGGGCAGGCGGCGGCTGGGATGTCGCCGAGGCGCGGACGGGCGCGATCCATCTCCCTCAGCCGGCGATCGAGTTCGAGGCCGCCAGCCCGTTCGATTATGCGGCCGCGGCAGAGGTGCTGATCGTCACCGATATCAAGAAAGGCGATTTGCCCGCGCTCGCCAACGGCTATGCGCGGCTGATCGCGGCGGCGGGCGGGGGAACGCTGGGGCTGTTCACCGCGATCCGCCGCTTGCGCGCCGTCCACGCCCGGATTGCCGATCGGCTCGCGCGCGACGGCCTGCCGCTTTATGCCCAGCATGTCGACCCGATCGATACCGGCACGCTGGTGGATATTTTCCGCGATGATCCGCGCGCCTCGCTGCTCGGCACCGATGCGCTGCGCGACGGCGTCGATGTGCCGGGCCATTCGCTGCGGCTGGTGGTGATGGAAGGCGTGCCGTGGGCGAAGCCCAGCGTGCTGCACACCGCTCGGCGGCTGGCCAATGGCGGATCGGCCTATGACGACCGCATCGTGCGGGCGCGGCTGGCGCAGGCCTTTGGGCGCTTGATCCGGCGGCAAGGCGATAGCGGCGCGTTCGTGCTGCTATCGGCGGCGATGCCGAGCCGATTGCTGGGCGCTTTTCCGCCTGGCGTTGCCATCAGCCGCGTTACGCTTGACGAGGCAATCGACCGGGTGCGTCTTTCATCTGTCGCACGGCTGGGGCATGACAGCGCCGTAACCATGGCCGACGGAGAGCGGGCTTGAAGACGTTGACCTTGCTGAGGCACGCCAAGTCGGGCTGGAACGACCCTGCTGCTCGCGATTTCGACCGGCCATTGAACGATCGCGGTCGCCGCGCCGCGCAGGTTGTCGGGCGATATTTGCGAAGCCAGGGCCTCGAATTCGACCATGTCGTTGCCTCCCCCGCCCGCCGCGTGATCGAGACGCTGGAAGATGTGGCGCTGGGCTATGGCCGCGAATTTGACCCCGAATGGGATCGGCGCGTGTATCTGGCTTCGGGATCGACCCTGCTCGACGTGGTGACCGACCTGCCCGACGCGGCGAGCCGGGCATTGCTCGTCGGTCATAATCCCGGGCTTGAGG
>JBOFDB010000479.1:0-2910 GCA_051646545.1 Sphingomonas sp. | reverse complement strand
TCTCCATTCCAATTGAGTTTGGCGCGCGTTGTTGCGCATGGCGGCGGGCTGGGCAAGAGTGTGGCGACATACCGTGGACTCGAAAAGGAAGGGCGGGCATGCAAGTCTCGGAAGCCGTAGCGGCAAGGCGGTCGGTACGCGGTTTTCTGCCGACACCTGTCGACCCCGCGCTGATCGAGCGACTCGCCGTTGCTGCCGCGCGCGCGCCATCGGGCGGCAATGTGCAACCCTGGCATATCGACATCGTGACGGGCGATGCGCTGGCCCGGCTGAAGGCGGATATTGGCGCCAAGCTGCTGGCCGGCCACACCGAAACCCCGGCCTATGACATTTATCCCAAGGGGCTGGCGGAGCCGTATAATGGCCGGCGCTATGCCGTGGGGGAGGGGCTTTACGGCGCGCTTGGCATCCCGCGCGAAGACAAGGCGGCGCGGCGTTTCTGGTTTGCGCGCAATTTCGGCTTTTTCGGCGCGCCCGCCGCCTTGTTCTGCTCGATTGACCGCACCATGGGGCCGCCGCAATGGAGCGATTGCGGCATGTATCTGCAAAGCTTCATGCTGCTGGCGCTTGAGGCGGGGCTGGCGACTTGCGCGCAGGAATGCTGGGCGATCTATCCTGAAACGGTCAGCGCCTTTCTGGGGCTGCCGTCCGATCGCCTGTTGTTCTGCGGCATGGCCATTGGGCATGAAGACCCCGCCGATCCCGCCAATCGCCTGCGCACGACGCGCGCCGATAGCGGCGAGTGGCTGCGGACGTTCACCTGAGCGACGGCGCGCCTGCGGGGGGCTCGGCGCGCGAATGTTCCCTAATGTTCGCACTGACCATGGCATAGCTCAAACACCCGGTTCAGCCCCTTATCGAGGCTGAGCGAGCGGCGTCGACGATGGCAAAGAGCAGCGTTCGCCCCATAAGGGCTGAGGCAAGGATAGGACAGAGGCCGCTCGCGATGCCGATGTGTCGGCATAGTCCGTCCCCGCGTCCGCGCGTCCGCTGGTTCGCCGGAGGGCCGACGCACTCGTCCCGTTACCGCTCGCGCGTCGCGGCGAAGGTGACCTTGGGATAGCGATCCGCGATGTAATTCACTTCCCAGGCGGATTTGGCGAGGAACACCGGATTGCCGTCACGATCCTTGGCAAGCGCGCCGCGATTAAGGTCCATAAATGCCTTTAGGTCGGCGGGGTCGGCCGCCGAAATCCACCGCGCCGTATCATAGGGGGAGGCTTCAAGCCCCGCATCGACCTTATATTCCGCCTCCAGCCGACTGAGCAGCACGTCCAATTGCAGCTGGCCGACCACGCCGATGATCCAGTTGGAGCCGATTTCGGGGTAGAAAACCTGCGTCACCCCTTCCTCGGCCATATCGTCAAGCGCCTTCCTCAATTGCTTGGTCTTGGTCGGGTCTTTGAGCGCGACGCGGCGAAGAATCTCCGGCGCGAAATTGGGCAGGCCGGTAAAGCGCACCGCCGCGCGTTCGCTCAGCGTATCGCCGACCCGCAACGTGCCGTGATTGGGAATGCCGATAATGTCGCCAGGATAGGCCTCATCAGCCAGCTCGCGATTCTGGGCGAAGAACAGGATGGGCGAGTGGATCGCAATCGGTTTGCCATGGCCGGTCGGCGTCAGCTTCATGCCGCGCTTGAAGGTGCCCGAGCACAGCCGCATGAAGGCGATTCGGTCGCGGTGCTGCGGGTCCATATTGGCCTGCACCTTGAAAACGAAGCCGGTGACTTCGCCATTTTCGGGCGGGATCGGGGCCGGTTCGGCGGGTTGCGGGCGCGGACCGGGCGCGTGGCGGGCAATCGCGTCAATAAGCTCGGCGACGCCGAAATCCTTGAGCGCGGAGCCGAAATAGACAGGCGTCAGGTCGCCATGGGCATAGGCTTCCCGGTCGAACGGGGCATAGCCCGCCTGGGCCAGCTCGACTTCCTCGGCCACTGCCTCGGGCAGAGTCGGCGCGTCCTCCACCCGGCCCTGAAAACTGCGGCTGTCTCCGTCCGGGCGGCTGATGCGATTGGTGGCAAGGTCGAGCACGCCTTCAAACGTGCCACCCATGCCGACCGGCCAGCTCATCGGTGCAACGTCGAGCGCGAGGACGTCGGCGATTTCGTCGAGCAGCGCGAACGGCGCCTTGCCTTCGCGATCGACCTTGTTGACGAAAGTGATGATGGGGACCGAGCGCAGGCGGCAGACCTCGAACAATTTGCGCGTCTGCGCCTCGATGCCGCGGGCGGCGTCAATGACCATGACGGCGGAATCGACCGCGGTCAGCGTGCGATAGGTATCTTCGCTGAAATCCTCGTGGCCCGGCGTGTCGAGGAGGTTGAAGGTTATCCCGTCGCGTTCGAACGTCATCACGCTCGAGGTGACCGAGATGCCGCGCTGCTGCTCGATCTTCATCCAGTCGCTGCGCGCGCGCCGGTTTTGCCCCCGTGCCTTGACTTCGCCCGCCAGATGGATCGCGCCACCGGCGAGCAACAGCTTTTCGGTCAGCGTGGTCTTGCCGGCGTCTGGGTGGGAAATGATCGCGAAGGTGCGGCGGGGGGACGTCATGGGGAAGGCTCGATAGAGGATTTGCGGCGGTGCGCCAGCGAAAGGTGGGGTGGAGGCTCCCTTCCACTTCCGTCATCCCCGCGAAGGCGGGGATCCATTGTCGCTGGATTGGCGTCAGCACCAAAGCCAGCCAGAATGGATTCCCGCTTTCGCGGGAATGACGGCAGGAGTGTGCCGGGCCGCTACCCCCGCAACGTCGCGCCGAGCTTGGCGGCCGCCGCGACAACCTTGTCGGCGACGGCTTTCAGCTCAGCGTCGGTAAAGCTTTTCTCGATCGGCTGCAGCGTTACCTCGACCGCCATCGATTTCTGGCCGTCGCGCTCAAACACGTCGAAGAGACGCGCCGCCGTGATCGCGGCC
>JBOFDB010000223.1:0-2351 GCA_051646545.1 Sphingomonas sp. | reverse complement strand
GGAGGTGGCAGCGTACCGCCCACAGGAAGTTTTCAGCGCGGTGAAACTGGCGATATTCCTCCGGCGTCAGCAACCCCACCTCAACCAGGTCGGCCGAACTGCGCACCCGATAGGTGTATTTGCCGATCCAGAACAGCGTGTGGAGGTCGCGCAATCCGCCCTTGCCTTCCTTCACATTGGGTTCAACGACGTAACGGCTATTGCCCATTTTGGCGTGGCGCTCGTTGCGTTCGGCAAGCTTGTCGGTGATGAACTGGCGTCCCCCATCGACCTGCACTTCACGCCAGAAGCGATCGGCGGCCTGGTCGTAGAGCGCGGTGTCGCCCCACACATAGCGCGCCTCCAGCAAAGCGGTGCGGATGGTGATATCGGCCTTGGCCTGGCGCACCATATCGTCGAGCGATCGGCTGGAATGGCCGACTTTCAACCCCAGATCCCATAAGGCATAGAGCATCGATTCGATGACCTGCTCGCACCAGCCGGTCTGCCGCCACGGAGTCAGAAAGCCGATATCGACGTCGGAATAAGGCGCCATCTCGCCGCGGCCATAGCCCCCGACCGCGATGATGGTGATCCGCTCGCCATTGGTCGGGTTGAGATTGGGGTAAAGCCGGTCGATCACGAAATCGTGGAGTAGGCGAATGATCTGATCGATCAGAAAGGCCTGCGCCGCTGCCGCTTCCAGCCCGCGTGAGGGATGCTCGGTCAAGCGGCGCGCAATTTCGGCGCGTCCGGCGTCGAGCGCGGCTTTCAACCGCAGGGTCATCGCCTGGCGCAGGACAAGGGGGTCGTCGCCTTGCAGCGCCGCCAGATCATCGGCGATGGCGCGGCGATCGATGATCGCGCGGCGATGCGGCAGGGTATCGAGACGGCCGGTCATGGCGTTGGAATAGGGATTTGCGCGCGCCCGGTCCAACGCGTTCGTGCACCTTCCTCTTACAGGCGAGGGAACAACTCCGTTTTAAGCGCCCGAAACGGGATGACGCCGGGCACCGGCTGGGCCAACATGGCGTCCATGACCGATCCGCACCCCCTTGATCGACCGATCTGGAACACGCTTGCCACCCGCCATGCCAATCTGGCGGAAGGCGATGGGCTGGCCCGCCGTTTCCGCCCCGCCGTCAACATGTTCGGCGCCGCGCGGGACGATGGCACGGCGGCCCTCGCAGCGCTGGCCGCGCTTGTCCCGACCTCGGGCGCGCTGGGGCTGGTCGAGGCGATCGCGCCGCCGCCCGTGCCGGGCACGCGCATCGTGTTTCAGGCGCAGCTCTATCAGATGCTGCTCGCCGAACCGTTGCCGCCCATGCCGCCACGCGACGATCTCGATTGGGTCGATCTGGGGGATGACGACGCGCCCGACATGCTGGCACTGGCCACGCTGACCAAGCCCGGCCCCTTCTTTGCCCAGACGCATCGGCTTGGCCGGTTCATCGGCATCCGGCGCGGCGGGGCGCTGGTGGCGATGGCGGGTGAGCGCATGAAAGTGCCGGGCTTTGCCGAGGTAAGCGCGGTCTGCACCCATCCCGATTGGCGCGGCCATGGGCTTGGCATCGGGCTGATGCGCGTCGCGATCGAGCGGATGCTGGCCGAGGGCGACGCGGTATTCCTCCACGCCTATCCGGATAATCCGGCCGTGGCGCTTTACCAGGCGCTGGGGTTTCGCGTGCGGCGCGAAATGTGCTTCACCATTGTGGAGCGGACCGGCGCGTCCGCCTGATCAACAGCGCCCTGCTGCGGCGCCGCTAGCCCTCGCGCGCGAGCCGCTTCAGCTCGTAGAGGCGGTCCAGCGCGTCGCGCGGCGACAGGGCGTCGACGTCGAGCGCCTCGATCGCCGTGCGGATCGGGTCGACGGAGGCGGCTTCGGGCTCGGCCGCCGCGGCGAATAGCGGCAGATCGTCAAGCCCCGCCGCCAGCCCGCCGGTCTTGGCGCGGCCGGCTTCCAGCTTGGCAAGCACTGCCTTTGCCCGTGCGATGGTGGCGGGCGGCAGGCCCGCGAGCCGTGCGACCGCCAGACCATAGCTGCGATCCGCCGGGCCATCGGCGACTTCGTGGAGCAGCACCAGATCGCCCTTCCATTCGCGCGCGCGGACATGGTGGAGCGACAGGCCGTCGAGCCGTTCGGCAAGGCGAGTCAGCTCGTGATAATGCGTTGCGAACAGGCAGCGGCAGCGATTGTCTTCATGGATCGCTTCGACCACGGCCCAGGCGATGGCAAGGCCGTCATAGGTGGATGTGCCACGCCCGACTTCATCAAGGATGACGAAACTGTCCGCCGTCGCCTGCGCCAATATGGCGGCGGTCTCGACCATTTCGACCATGAAGGTGGAGCGGCCCCGCGCCAGATTGTCCGA
>JBOFDB010000454.1:0-2244 GCA_051646545.1 Sphingomonas sp. | reverse complement strand
GGCGACGCTCGCGCATCACGTCCTGTGCAGCCTTGGCGTCGTTCCACAAGGTCGGGTCTTCGACACGCGCGTTCAATTCATCCAGCCGCCGCAACGCGCGATCCCAATCGAGGAATCGACGCACCAGCGCGAGCGAGTCATTGATACTGTCGATATAAGCCTGCGCTTCGGCGCGCATGTAATTTGCCTTCCAAATCAATCCGTCGAAACCGGGCGTCTCACACCCGTCGTCCCAGCGAAAGCTGGGACCGCTTAGTTGGTGTCCTTCACCCGCCAACGATCCCAGCTTGCGCTGGGATGACGATATAGGGTGTTGCGCTAATAGATTCCGCCCTGCCTTTGCAAGAAATCGCTGTCGCCCCGGTCCTGGTTGCGTTGCTGAATGTCGCGGGGCTTGTCGGCGGTTTCGCTGTGCGCGACCGCGCGGCGGGGGTCACCGCTTTCGGGCTTGAACGCTTCCCAAATCACCGCCGCCTTGGGATCGCTGTCATCAGGCCAGGTGCCGAACACGGGCTTGCCCGAGGCACGATCGATGCGGATCATGCGAATGCCCTGTGGCGCGCGGAACGGCACTTTTTCAAGGCCTGCATAGGCCTGTTGCGCGAACTGCTTGAAGATCGGCACCGCCAGCGTGCCACCCTGAGCATAGCCGCCAAGATTCTTGGGCACGTCATAGCCGATATAGAGCCCGGCAATGATCTGCGGCGTGCCGCCGATGAACCACACATCGGTTGGGCCGCTGGTCGTGCCGGTCTTGCCCATCAACGGCCGGTCAAGGTCGCGCAAGCCCACCGCCGTCCCGCGCTGGACAACGCCTTCGGTGATGTGGACCATCTGATAGGCGGTCAGCGGATCGATCACCTGGCGGGCACGGATCACCGGGCGCGGCATCGGCCGACCATTCCAGTCGGGCGCGTTGCACCGGTCACACGGCCGCCAATTTTCGGGCCAGATCACTTTGCCGTGCCGGTCCTGCACGAAATCGACCAGCGTGGAAGGGTGGCCCCGCCCCTGATTGACGATGATCGAAAAGGCATTGACCATCCGCTGCACCGTCGTCTCGCCCGCGCCCAGCGCGATCGAGAGGAAAGGCGGATATTTGCCCACGCCCATCTGGTCGATGACGTCGGTCACCTTGTCCATGCCGGTCTGCGCCGCCGCGCGCACCGTCATCAGGTTGCGCGACTGTTCAATGCCCCAGCGCATGGTGTGCGGGCCGGAGCCCTGGCTGCCGCCGAAATTCTTGAAGCATTTCTGCCCCAGCCGCGCGCCCTGATACACGCAGAACGGCCCGTCGACGATGATCGAGGCGGGGGTCATGCCGTTTTCGAGCGCGGCGGAATAGACGATCGGCTTGATCGTCGATCCCGGCTGGCGCTGCGCCTGGGTCGCGCGGTTGAACGAGCCGGCACGCGAATAGAAGCCGCCCTGCATCGCCAGCACGCGGCCCGTCATCGGCTCTTCGACAACCATGCCGCCGCCCACCCGCGGCAGCGCGCGCAGCGCATAGGCCGCGCCCTGCGGCGCCACGGCCAGAATGTCGCCCGGCCGAATCGCGTCGAACGCCTGCCCGCCCTTGTCGCGCACCGGCATCGACGCCAGCGAGGCGGGCAAGGTGCTGACCTGGCCATCGGCAAAGCCGATCGTCGCGGCTTCGCCCGACTTGGCGATCACGATCGCGGCCCGCCAATCCTGGTAGTTGAGTTCGATATTGTCGTTGAGCAACGCCTGCAGCCATTGCCGCTGGCCGGGATTGCCCTGCCCTTCATCGGCCTGCTCGCCAAGGTCGCTCGGCGCCACCGCGCCCTTGATATCGACATGGTCGAGCGGCCCGTCCCACCCGCGCCCGCGATCATAGCGCAGCAACCCGTCGCGCAGCGCCTGTTGCGCATATTCCTGCAGCTTGGGGTCATAGGAGGAGCGCACCCACAGCCCGCCCGAATAAAGGCTATATGGCCCGTCCTTCTGCTGCTCGCCGAATTTTTCCTTCAGCTGACGGCGGATTTCCTCGACAAAATAGCCGCCGACTTTCTCAAATTTCGGCGTCTGGCGTTGGATTGCGCCGATCGGCTCGGCTTCGGCCTGATCGAACTGCTCCTTGGTGATGAAGCGGTTCTTGAGCATCTCGGTCAGCACATAATTGCGCCGCGCCAGCGCCTTGGCAGTGTTGCGGAACGGATCGTAATTGGCTGGCCCCTTGGGCAATATGGCGAGATAGGCCATCTGCCCCAGCGTCAACTGGTT
>JBOFDB010000119.1:0-2342 GCA_051646545.1 Sphingomonas sp. | reverse complement strand
ATGCCGAAGTGCGCGCGCGGGTGGCAACGCTTGGGCGCAAGGGAGAATAGTGCCTGAGGTTGAGATCAATCGGGGACAGCGCCCGCGCGCCATTCACATTGGCGCAAGGCTGGATTTGGTTTAAGCGCGGTCGCCTGATGAGGATGACGGGGAAGTGATGCGGTTTTTGTCGATGATGATGCTGGCGCTGGTTGCCATGTTTTCCTCCCCCGCGCTGGCGCAGACCGATCTCATCCCGGTGACGGGCCGTGCGCCGGCCCCCTCTCCCGACGACAAGCAGAATCTTTGGCTGCTCGATCTGTCGACCGGCGGCCGTGTCACCATCCTGCTGCGCCCCGATGTCGCGCCCAACATGGTGGAGCGCGTGAAAACGCTGACCCGCCAGCATTTCTATGACGGTCTGCCCTTTCATCGCGTGATCGATGGTTTCATGGCGCAAGGCGGCGACCCCAAGGGCGATGGCACCGGCGGTTCGACGCTCCCCAATGTGAAAGCGGAATTCAATTATCTGCCGCACGTGCGCGGTGCCGTCTCCGCCGCCCGCGCCGAGGATAATGACAGCGCCAACAGCCAGTTTTTCATCGTGTTTCAGCCGACACTGAAGCTCGACCACAAATATACCGTGTTCGGCCGCGTGCTTGACGGCATGCAATATGTCGACGCGATCGAGCGCGGCGAGCCGCCAGCGCACCCGTCGACCATCGTCCACGCCTATATCGCCACCGATGGTCCGCCCGCTTATGCCCCGCCCGCGCCAACGACGATCGCGCCGGGCGATACCGTCGTGTCGCTGACCGGCAGCAAGCCCGCGGCCGCGCCCGCCACCGCCAAGCCCTCGGCCCCGGCAAAAGGCAAGACGGGTAAAGCGGGGACGGCAAAGCCTGTCCCGGAATTGCCCAAGCCCTGATCCTCGCCCCTGATTGAAAAGGTAACCGGTCGTGTCGAGCGCCGTCGAGACACGGGTCTGCGGGAACCCGCCCCTCGACGTTGCTCGGAACCAACGGGGCGTGGGGGCGCCATCGCGTAGAACCGAATCATGAAAGTCGATCTGTTCGATTTCGACTTGCCCGCTGATCGCATCGCGCTGCGCCCTGCCTCACCGCGCGATGCCGCGCGGCTGTTGCGCGTCGGGCCTGACGGACTGGCCGATCACGGGGTACGCGATCTGCCCGGCCTGTTACGGCCGGGCGACCTGATGGTTTTCAACGACACGCGAGTCATCCCCGCCCAATTGGAAGGCACCAGGGGCACAGCGCGCATCGGCGTGACGCTCCACAAGCGCGAAGGGCCGCGACAGTGGCGCGCTTTTGTGCGCAATGCGAAGCGGGTGCGCGATGGGGACCGCGTCGATTTTTCGGGCGGTGTCAGCGCCATCCTCTCCGACCGGGCCGAGGATGGCAGCATGGCGATCCGCTTTGACGGCGACGAGCCGGTCGAGCTGCTGCTGATCCGCGCCGGCCAGATGCCGCTGCCGCCCTATATCGCCTCCAAGCGCCCGACCGATGACCGCGATGCCGAAGATTACCAGACGATGTTTGCGCGCGAAGCGGGTGCGGTGGCGGCGCCCACCGCCTCGCTCCATTTCACGCCCGCGCTGATGCAAGCGCTCGCCGCGGCGGGCATCGGCCATGCCACACTGACGCTGCATGTCGGCGCGGGCACATTCCTGCCGGTCAAGGCCGACGATACCGATAACCATCGGATGCACGCCGAATGGGGCCGCATCGACGCCGCGACGGCCGATCGCCTCAACGCGACGCGGCGCGCCGGCGGGCGCATCGTCGCGGTCGGCACCACCGTGCTGCGGCTGATTGAAAGCGCGGCGAGCGAGGACGGCACGATTCACCCTTTTGAGGGCGACACCGCGATCTTCATCACGCCGGGCTATCGCTTCCGGGGCATCGACGCCTTGATGACCAATTTCCACTTGCCGCGATCGACGCTGTTCATGCTCGTCTCCGCGCTGATGGGGCTGGAGCAAATGCGCGCGGCCTATCGCCATGCCATCGAAAGCGGCTATCGCTTCTACAGCTATGGCGATGCCTGCCTGCTGATTCCCTGACCCGGAGGGGGGTGTGTGATGCGCGTGACGATGGCTGCCCTGTTGATCGCGCTGCTGCCCATGGGGGCCGCCGCATCGGCGCAGACGCTGGCCCCGCCAATCGGCGTCGCGACGGTCCCGCCGGGACGACAACCGGCGCGCGCGACGATTTATGCCGAGCCGGTCGCGCTGATGATCGCCGCTTATGATGCCGATGGCGATGGCCGCGTCACCCGCGCCGAATGCGCCGCCGGCGTCGAGCATGGCTTTCGCCTGATCGACACGACGCGCAAGGGCTGGC
>JBOFDB010000261.1:0-1852 GCA_051646545.1 Sphingomonas sp. | reverse complement strand
GAACAAGGCAATGGCGGCGTCGGCCTTGTTCGACTGGAGCTGGCCGACAAGGTGAAGCGAAAGACCCGGCGTCTCAGCGATCAGCGCTGGCCATTTTGCCTGCGCTTCCTGAACGCGATTTTCGCCAAAGACGCGCTGGCCCGCCGCGATGACCGGGCGGATGGCATCGGCATCATGGGTTTTGGAAATTGCGATCAGCGTCACGTCGGTTGCCGCGCGTCCGGCGCTGCGAGCGGCGCGATCAATACGGTGGCGGATTTGGGCAAGGCGTTCGGCAGGTTCGCTAGGCAACATGCGGGCTGCTATAGAGGCGGCAATGCCCCGCCGCCACACCGTTCACCGCCCCTTTCTGCCGCAATGCTGGCTGATGACCGACGAGCGGATGGGTGATGACCTTTGGCCCGCGCTGGAGCGGCTACCGCGCGGCGCGGGCGTGATTTTCCGGCATTATTCGCTGCCCAAGGCGGCGCGGCGCGCCATGTTTGAGCGCGTTGCCGCCATTGCCCGACGGCGCGGACTGGTGCTGGTGCGGGCGGGCGATGAGCGGTTGGGGCGAGGCGAAGCCGGCATCCATGGCCGGATCAACAAGCGCGCGGCCGGACTGCGCAGCTGGCCCGCGCATAATCGCCGTGAGGTGATGGCGGGTGTGCGGGCGGGCGCGGATATCATCCTGATCTCGCCGGTTTTCGCGACACGATCGCACCCGGGGGCGCGGCCATTGGGGCGGGTGCGCGCGCTGATTACCGTGGCGGGCGTTAAGGTGCCGATCATTGCTCTGGGCGGGATCGACCAGTCGCACCAGCGCTGGCTGTTATCCGCAGGCTTTTATGGCTGGGCCGGGATCGACGCCTGGCGCTGACGTTGGCGAGGGTTCAGAATCGCAGCGCGGTACCGACATAGACCGCCTGGCTGTCGCGACGATCATCGCTCACCCGGTCGAGCCTGAAATTCTGCGATTTGTACCGGACGCCCGCCGTCAAATCGATACGCCGCGAAATCGAATAGGACCCGCCGACATCCACTGAATAGCTTGGGCCGTCGCTGCCCGCCTTGGGGCTGTCGGCCAATGGCCGATCAGCGCTGGCGACGACGCGACCGGTGAAGCGGCGTGCAGCAAAGCTGACCCCGACATCGGCGGCCTCACGGCTGCCGGGCAGGCCCGACAAGTCGATCCGGGTAACATCGCCCGAAACCGCGAATCGCTTCCAGCCAACCGAGACGCCGAGATTATACGCGATCGGTTTCAGCCCGACCGTGGCGGATTCAGGCACATCGGTGCGCAACAGCCGCGCTTCCTGCGCCGCAACCGACGTCCGCGCGCGGACCGCCACCGTCACCGCGCGGGGACCGGCGCGACGCGACTGGGCGGGGGTGAAGTGGAAATCCTGCCCGCTCAACCCCGCGCGCGCGAGCAACGCGGCAAGCTTGGGGTCGACGACGGCAGGCGTGAAATGATTGAAGCTGAGCGCTGGCTGCAGCGATTCGCGTGCGTTTGAAGCGGGAGCGGCTTGTTCGGCGCCGATCGCAGGCACGGCAAAAGCGGCGCCGAGGAGCAATGGCCCCGCAGCGATCGCCAAGGTTTTGCCAGTGATACGCACGTTACGCACGAGAAGCCCTTGTTTTGCCATGATGGCGCTAGCATGATTTAGGGAGCGAACACCACCGTCTGCCGCATTTTCGTCGCAACTGTTGCACATGGTCCACAGCGCCACCCCGCTCCCGTGGCGAGTCTTGCGGCGCGCGCGGGAGCATCTATAGAAGTCACCGGGTCTGTTTGCCCGGGAATGATCAGGAAAATGCCGATGAACCGCCGCTTGCTGCGTCTCGCGCTGATGGTCACGATCGCCGCGTC
>JBOFDB010000197.1:0-5698 GCA_051646545.1 Sphingomonas sp. | reverse complement strand
GTCAGTGCCGCCCGCGCGTGGATCAGCAAGGATCGTGCCGATTGCGCCGAACAGCGGGCGCCTCTTCCAGCGCGCGCAGGGCTTTCAACGCCTCGCGCGCCATGTCGCGCTCGATCAGTTTTTCGACGGCGGTCTGGTCGCGCTTGGCGTCGCGCGTGGCTTCGCTGGCGACTTCCAACGTCCGTTCCGCCGCGCGAACCCGCTGGTCAGCGGCACTCGCCGATTGCTGGAGGCGCTCGCGAAAATGCGCTGCGGCAATGAAGGAAAACGCCTCGACCGCGCTTTCCTCAGGCGCGACGGCTTCCGATAATTGGCGGATGCGGCTGCTGAGCGCGCGCTCATTCGCCACCCGCTCTGCCGCGCGCGTCTCCTCGGCCAGCTTCAGGTTGAGCTGCAGCGTGCGGACGCGCAACACGCGACCAAAGCGATCGCGCTTAGCCATCACCGAACACGCCGGTCAGCTCGGCGACCGACTCCGCCATCGGCACGATCTGGTCGGGATCCTGGCGGATGAATTCAAGAATCGCCCCATGATAGGCAATTGCCGCATCGATGGCGGGATCAGCGCCGCTGCGATACGCGCCCATCAGCACGAGGTCGCGATTTTCCTCATAAGTGGCGAGGTGCCGCCGCAAGACCCGCGCCGCAAGCTGATGCCGCTTTTCGGTAATATCGGTCATCACGCGGCTGACCGACGGCCCGACATCGATCGCGGGATAAACGCCCCGCTCGGCCATCGCGCGCGACAGCACGATATGGCCGTCCAGGATTGAGCGCGCCGAATCGACGACCGGATCATTGCCGTCATCACCATCGGCGAGCACGGTGTAGATGGCGGTGATCGATCCACCTGACGCTACGCTGGCGCCGGCGCGTTCGATGATGTTGGGCAGCATCGCGATCGCCGACGGCGGATAGCCGCGCGCTGAAGCAGGCTCGCCCAGCGCCAGGCCGATCTCGCGACCGGCATGGGCAACGCGCGTCAGCGAATCCATGATGAGGAGGACATTCCTGCCCTCCGCGCGGAAAGCTTCGGCAATGGCGGTAGCCCTCAGCGCGCCGCGAATGCGCAGCACCGGCGAGTGATTGGCGGGCACCGCGACGACGACCGAACGCTTGCGCGCCTCGCCCGCCACCTTGGTTTCAAGAAAATCGGCGACTTCGCGGCTGCGCTCGCCGATCAGCCCGATGACGATGACATCGGCTTGCGCGGCGCGCACGATCATGCCGAGCAGCACCGATTTGCCGACACCCGAGCCCGCCATGATGCCGATGCGCTGGCCCTGGCCGATCGTGAGCAAGCCGTTGATCGCGCGGACGCCGACATCCATGGGTTTGAGGACGCGGCCACGATCGAGCGGGTTGGCGGGCTTGCCGGCGAGCGGCCAGCGCCCGGCGCCGCGCACCGGCCCCAGGCCATCGATCGGCTTGCCCGCCCCATCGATGACGCGACCGAGCAGCGCGTGACCAACTTCGGCCTCGCCCGGCGGGCCGATCGGCCGGACGGGCGCATTGGGGAGCAGCGCGGTCGATCCGCCTAGATTCATGAGCAAGGTGCGGCCCGAACGAAAGCCGATGACTTCAGCCTCCACCCGTTCCGTGCCTGATCCGATCGCGCAGACGGTGCCCACCGGCAGCGTCAGGCCCGTCGCTTCCATCAGCAAGCCGTCATAGGATGCCAATCGCCCCGCCACGCGCGGCGCCGGCGTGAACTCGGCAGCGGCAAGGCCATCGAGATAATCGGCGGCGAAGCGCGTCAACATGCGGGCGGCACGCCAACCCGGTCAATCGCCTGGGCCAGCTGCTCAAGCCAGATATCAGGCCCATCCTCAATTATGGTGCCGCCAGCGTCGATCACAAAGGCGCCCCGCGCCATCGCCTCATCAGCGATCGGCTGGATCATGGCCGGCATGTCAGCCGGCAGCAGGGCGATATCATCGGGGTGGAGGCGCACCTGCACCGCCTCGGCGCTGTCGGCGACCAGATCGACTGCGGTCTGGATGCGCCGGGCCAGCAGATCGGGCGCGATGCCGACCTCCCCCACCAGCTTGCTGACCAGGAACAGCACGGTTTGCCGCAACCGGGCCGCCACCATGTCACGATCAACCCGCACGCCCGCATCGAGCGCCTGGGCCAGGCCCTCGATCAGCGCGGTGTCGCGCTGCTGCTCCAGCGCGGCTTGTTCATAGCCATCGCGAAACCCCTCGGCATAGCCATTGGTGCCTGCGCTGGTCATCGAATCGGCAAAGCCGCCGGCGCCGATAGGGCCGCTCGCCTCGTCGCCATCGCCTTTACGAAAACGGGCGCCTGGCGCTTGCGGCGCGAAACTGACAGGGCCGTCGCTTTCCGTTCGCGCCCGACCGGCGGCACGCGCCTTCAGGCTGCGCGGGGCAAAGCCCTCCGGCAATTGCGCGTGCGACAGGGCAAGTGCCCGCGCCGCCGCATCAAGGCGGGAGGCGAACCCGGCGGTGAACTCAGACATAATCGTCCTCGCCACCGCCCATCATGATCGTGCCGTCCTTGGCAAGATTGCGCGCAATCTGGATGATCGCCTTTTGCGCTTCGAGGACTTCGGACAGGCGCATTGGCCCGCGTGCTTCCATTTCGTCGCGGATCGAATCGGCCGCGCGTGCCGACATGCAGCCCAGGAACCGGTTGCGCGCCGCCTCATCAACGCCCTTCAGCGCGCGAGTCAGGATGTCGCCATCGATATTGCGGATCAGCGTGCCGAGATTCTTGTCGTCGAGCTCGAGCAGATTGTCGAAGACGAACATCGCTTCCTCAATCGCGCGCGCGACATCGCGGTCCATCTTGGCGAGCTTGGGCATGACGCGCTGTTCGGTTGCCTTGCGCGCCGACGACATGATCTTGGCCGCCTCGCGCGTGCCGCCAATCACCACGCCCGCCGATGACCGGCGACCGGTGGTGACGCTGGCGACCATCGACTTCAACGTCTCCACCGCCTCTGGCGTCACTGGACCCAGGGTCGCGACGCGGTGGACGATTTCGGGCTGGATCGCTTCGGGCAGCAGCTCCAGCACCTGGGCGGCGACCGATGGATCAAGATTGGCGATCAGCACGGCGGCGATTTGCGGGTGTTCCTTTTCGACCAGCGCGGCAATGTCGCTTGCCTCCATCCAGTCGAGCAGGTCGATTTCGCAGGCATCCTGGGCAGGGGTGATGCGCGCCAGCACATTCTCCGCCTTTTCCTGGCCCAGGGCGCGCGTCATCACGCTTTCGATCTTGGGTCTGGGGTCAAAGCCCACGGCCGTGCGATCGCGCGCCTTGCCGACGAAATCATCGAGCACGCTTTCGACCTCTTGCTCGGTCACATCGGCGACCGCGAACATGGCGCGGCCAAGCTCGCGCACCTCGTCAGGCTCAAGCTTTTGCAGGATCGCGGCGGCTTCGTCATCGCCCACCAGCATCATCAGCACGGCAGCGCGTTCGACGCCCGAATAGGTTTTCGCAGGCTGTTCCATCACCGGGCGTCCGTCTTGATCATGTCGCGCACGGCAAGCGCGGCGCGGGTCGGGTTTTCGCGGGTAAAGCCCTGAACCATGGCAATGCGATCGTCATAGCCGCGCGTCTGTTCGAGCATTTCGATGCTGATCGACGGGCGACGCGGCGGCGCGGGCACCGGCTGGCCGCTATCCTGATCAAAGGCGATCGGGGCGGGCTGGAACGCGGGCTGCGCCGTCGGCACATCATCGCGCCGCTTCATCAGCGCCTTGGCCAGGGGGCGCACCCCCAGCATCAGCACGAGCAGCGCGATGACGAGCGCGGTAACGTTGCGCGCAACCACCGGCACCCAGGCCGCATCATACCAGGCGGCCTTGGCGCTATCGCCCGCCGCGCCATTGGCGGTGGCGGCAAAGCGGCGCGAGATCACCGTTACCTGGTCATTGCGGCTGGCATCATAGCCGACGGCGGCACGGACGAGATCGGTCACCTGCTGCAGCTCAACCGCATTGCGCGGTCGGCCGGTTTCGGGATCGCGCAGCACCACGGCGACCGACAGCCGCTTGACCTTCCCCGGCGAGGCGCGCGTCACCGACACTTCCTTGCCCAGATCAAAGGCACGGGCATAGCTGTCGGACTGTTTGGCACTGTCGGCGGGGCCATTGGCGCCACCGGTCGGCTGGCTGGTCGATGCGCCATTGGCGCCGGCGGGCGCGCCCGGATTGCCAGCGGCCTGTTTGGGCGCGGTGATGGTGCTGGCGGGCGGCGCCTGATTGGAGAGCGATCCGGGAACGCCGCCGGGCTGCGCCCCCGCCTTGTCGGCGGTCCAATTGCCCTGTTCGGCCTTCAGCGCGCCCTGCTTGTCATAGCTTTCGCGCGTCGCCTGCGTCTCGTCGAGGTCGACATCGGCCTGGACTTGGGCCGAAAAATTGCCTGCCCCGACCAGCGGCGTCAGCAACTGGGTCAGCTGTTCCTGATATTTGGCTTCCATCTTGCGCTGGAAATCGATGCGCGCATCGGTTGCGGCGGTCGCGTCATCGCTGCCACCGGGATGCGACAGCAGCTTGCCCATCTGATCGACGATGGTGACCGAGTCGGGCTTCATGCCCGGCACCGACGACGCCACCAGATTGACGATCGAGGCAACTTGCGCGTCGGACAAGCTGCGTCCCGGCGCCAGCTTCAGGATGACCGAGGCCGAAGGCGCGGCATTGTCGCGGACGAAGACCGTGTTTTCGGGCATGGCAAGGTGGACGCGCGCTTCCGATACTGCGTCGATTTCCTGGATCGACTGGGCAAGCTCGGTCTCGCGCGCCTGGCGCAGGCGTTCGCCTTCCACCGCGCGGCTGACGCCCATCGGCAACTGATCGAGCACCTGATAGCCGGTGGGCGCCGTTTTGGGCAGGCCCTGGCCCGCCAGCAGGATGCGGGCGCGCGAATAATCCTCTTCGGCGACGGTCAGCGATCCCGTCGCTTCGTCGATATGGCTTTTGATGTTGGCCGCCGTCAGCGCCGCCGTCACCGCGCCCTTGTCGGCATCGGGCAGATTGGCAAACAGCGTCTTCTGCGTCGGCGTCGCCAGCATCATCCAGGCAAGCGCTGCCGAGGCGATCAACCCCAGCATCAGGATCATCGGCAAGCTGCGACGGACCGCAGGCTGGCCAAGCAGCCCCGTCAACTGCTTGACCGGATTGGCAAAGCGCTCAGGCGCGGGGACTTGGGCAAGGGCATTGCTCATCGTTCAATCCTCACCGGTCACACCGGCATGTTCATGATGTCCTTGTACGCGGACAACAGCTTGTTCCTGACTTGCAACGTGGCTTCAAAGCTGACCGAGGCCTGCTGGCGCGCCAGCATCACCTTGGCGATGTCGACATTTTCGCCGCGCTGGAAGGCGTCGGAAAGCTGGCCGGCATTGTTCTGCTGGTCGTTCACCGCACCAAGCGCCTGTTCAAAGGCCGAAGTGAAGCTGTTGGCGGCGGCGGGCGCTGGCTGCGCTGCGTTGAGCACCGGCGCGACATTGGTCGCGCTCGCTTGCTGGCTGGCGCGCTGCAACGTCTGGTTCTGCTCAAGAATTTGGGCGCGCAAGGCCAGAATGCGGTCAATGCCGCCCGCGCCGCCAATGCCGTTGATCCCGCTCATGCCGATGCTACCCGGTTGGTGTTAGGAAAAATCTGTTCGCCCTGCTCGCGCGCCTTGGCGAGGCGATAGCGCAGCGTGCGCTCGGAAATGCCCA
>JBOFDB010000524.1:0-3940 GCA_051646545.1 Sphingomonas sp. | reverse complement strand
TCGAGCGGCTGCAGCGAGGCGCTGGAGGCGCTCCGTGCCCAGCGTGGGGAACGCCAGCAACGACCGCTCCAGCCTGCGCCAGCAACCGGCCCCAACCCCGTTACGCCGCAATAGCGGTTTGCATTGCCGCCCGAAGCGGGCATGAAAGCGCCATGCCGCGCTCCCACCACCTCCGCCGCTTTGCTGCAACGGCTTTGGCTATTGTCGCGCCCTTGATGGTGGGGGGGGCAGATGCGCCGCCCCCGGCGGTTCCCATCGTGACCGCGACGATCGTCGAGCGCCTGCCACACGACAGCAGCGCCTTCACCGAAGGCCTGTTGATCGATCACGGCAAGCTTTACGAAAGCACGGGCTATGAGCGGCAATCGTTTATCCGCCGCATCGACCTTGCCACCGGCAAGGTCGAACAACAGACGCAGCTCGCCCCCGATGTGTTTGGCGAGGGGATTGTGGTGTGGCGCGATGAAATCCTGAACGTCATCTGGCATGGCGGCCATGGCCAGCGCCGCGCGCTCAAGGATTTTCGGCTGACCGGCAGCTTTCGCTATGATGGCGAAGGCTGGGGGATGACGCAGGATGGCCGCCATATCATCCTGTCGGATGGCACGCCGGTGCTGCGCTTCCTCGATCCCAAAACGTTGAAAGTCGTCCGCCGCTTGCCCGTGACGTTCAACGGCCGCCCGCTGCCGCGGATCAACGAGCTGGAATATGTGAAGGGCACCATCCTCGCCAATGTGTGGTTTACGAGCGCGGTCGTGCGGATCGATCCGCAATCGGGCAAGGTCACGCAAGTCATCGACTTATCGGCGTTGGTCGACGACGCGCACCCCAAAAACCCCGATTCGGTCGCCAACGGCATCGCCTATGATGCCGCCCATGACCGGCTGTACCTCACCGGCAAGAACTGGCCCTGGCTGTACCAGGTCAAGCTGGAGCCTGCGCCCAAGCAATAGCGATCACCGATAGCCCGGCCGATCAAACCAGAGCGCGAAATCGTCCCAGGCGGCCGCGACGCTGTCGGTAAACTGCGCCGGTCGCTTTTCGAGGAACGATGTCACCCCTTCGCGCGCATCGGCGCTGGCCCCGCGCAGCCAGATGGCGCGGCTGTCCAGCCGGTGCGCCTCCATCGGGTGGTTGGCCCCCAGCATCGTCCATAGCATCCGCCGCGTGAGCGATACCGACGCGGGCGCGCTGTCGGCAATCAGGTCGCGGGCAAAGGCGTGCGCGGCCGGCAACAGATCGTCGGGCGCATGCACACTGCGCACCAGCCCTGCCGCCAAGGCCTCGTCAGCGCCGAAAATCCGGCCCGAATAGCACCAGTCGAGCGCTTGCCCGATCCCGACCAGGCGGGGCAGGAACCAGCTCGAGGCGGCTTCGGGCACGATGCCGCGCCGGGCAAAGACAAAACCGAAACGGGCACCGGTAGATGCGAACCGGAAATCCATCGGCAGCGTCATGGTGGCGCCGATGCCCACAGCGGCGCCGTTGATCGCGCCGATCACCGGTTTGCGCGCGTCGAACAGGCGCAGCGTCAGCCGACCGCCACCATCCCGCACGGCCTCGCTTGAGAGGTCGACGCTGCCATCCTCGCGCACGGGCGATGCGCCGTCGCCCCATCGGCTGCCGGTCTTCGCATAATCAAATGCCGCGCCGCCCGCGCCCAAATCCGCGCCGGCGCAAAACGCCTTGCCCTCACCGGTGATGATCAGCGCACGCACGCCATCATCTGCATCGGCCAGATCGACTGCGGCGATCATTTCCGTCATCATCGTCGCGGTAAAAGCATTCATTCGGTCAGGTCGGCTGAGCGTCAATGTGGCGATGCCGTCGGACGCGACGCTATAATTGATTGTGGTGAAGTCGCTCGCCATCGCTCTCTCCTCGCCGCAGCGTAACGGCTTTTTAGCAGCGGGGGCAGTAGGCTCAACGCCATGTCGCGCCCTTCGCCCACCGTCAGCGTCATCACCCCGGTGTTCAATGGCGCGCATCTGATTGCGGAAACGCTGGCGAGCCTTCACGCCCAGCATTTTGACGATTTCGAAGCGATCATCGTCGATGATTGCTCGACCGACGGCACCCCCGACATCGTGCGCGCGATGATCGAGGCGAGCGGCGACACCCGTTTCCGCCTGGTCCGCGCCGCCGAAAATGGCGGCCCGGTCAAGGCGCGCAACCTGGCCGTCGCGCAGGCCTGCGGCCGCTATATCGCCGCGCTTGACGCCGATGATCTGTGCCTGCCCGAACGGCTGGCGCGGCAAGTCGCCTATCTTGAGGCGCATGCCGATGTGGTGCTGGTCGGGACCGCCGCCGAGGTGCTCGACCAGGGCAGCGTCCGCGCCTCGCGCCTGCCCAGCATCACCACCCCGGCACTGATCGAATGGATGCTTCAGATCGGCAATCCGCTGGTCTGGTCGTCGGTGATGATGCGCGCCGATGCCGCCCGCGCTTTATCCCCCTTTACCCGGCCGGAACGCGTCTATGCGGAGGATTTCGACCTTTATCATCGCTTGATGCCGCTCGGCCGCATTGCCCGCATCGACGAGCCATTGCTGCTTTATCGCCACCATGGCGGCGGCATATCCAAGCGCTTTGCCGAGCGGATGCACGACGCCGCATGCGCGGTGCTGGCCGATGCCCACCGTGCAATTTTTGGCGAGGCCGCGGAGGAACGCTGCGCGCTGATCGTCCGCCATGTGATGAATCGCCGCCCGGTGCCGGATCGCGCGACGCTGGCGGCGCTGGGCGCGACGCTGACCGCCATCCAGCAGGCGTTTTTCGCCGATCGCGCCCCCGATCGCGACGACCGCAGGCTGATCCGCTGGCAGACCGCCCGGCTATGGGGTGATATCGGCCGGGCCAGCATCCGTGCCGGCGCCATTGGCATTGCCGATGCGGTCGCGGTAAGGCCCGATCATCTCGGCATGGGCTATAATCGTTTTGACGATCTGGCGGTCGCGCAAGCCATTGGCGGGCTGCGCACGATGTTGCGCCGCAACGGCTGAACTGCGCCCCGTTTCCTTCGCTGCTCCAGCGCCTTATCCTGGGTGCCGACCGACAGGTGAGGAGGCAGCGTTATGGCACGGGTGGTACAGATTACCGAAAATGGCGGACCCGAGGTGATGAAGTGGGTCGATATCGACCTGCCGCCACCGCCGCCGGGCCATGTGCGCTATCGCACCACGGCGGTCGGGCTGAACTTTATCGATGTTTATCATCGCCGGGGCACCTACCCAGGCCCCCTGCCTGGCCTGCTCGGTATGGAAGCGACCGGCGTGGTCGAGGCGGTGGGCGAGGGCGTCGATAGCGTGAAGCAGGGGGACCGCGTGGCGACCTTCGGTCCCGATCGCGGCGCCTATGCCACCGAACGCAACATTGCCGCGTCCGCCCTGTTCAAGCTGCCCGACGATATCGGCGATGAGGTCGCCGCCGCCGCCTTGCTCAAGGGCTGTACGGCCGAATTTCTGGCCGAGCGCGTTTGGCATGTCGAGGCTGGCGACTGGATATTGGTCCATGCCGCTGCCGGCGGCGTCGGGCTGATTCTGGTGCAGTGGCTGGCGGCCAAGGGCGCCCGCGTGATCGGCACGGTCGGCAATGAAGAAAAGGCGCAACTGGCGCGCATGGCGGGCGCGGAAGCGATTATTCTTTATGACCATGAAGATGTCGCCACGCGCGTTCGCGAGATTACGGGCGGCGCCGGGGTACGCATAACCTATGACGGCATCGGCAAGGCAACGTGGCAAGCTTCGCTCGACGCAACCGGCGTGCGAGGTATCATCGTCAGCTATGGCAATGCGTCGGCGCCGGTCGAAAATGTCGCGTTGGGGGTGCTGGCGGCGAAGGGCTCGCTCTACACCACGCGGCCGACGCTGTTCCATTATTATGCCACCCCGGCTGATCGTGCTGCTGGCACGACGGCGCTGTGGGAGATGATCCGGTCGGG
>JBOFDB010000270.1:0-1117 GCA_051646545.1 Sphingomonas sp. | reverse complement strand
GCGAGCGGTACCAGCGCCCCGACGGGGGCATAGATGATCGCGGCATCGAGCGGGCCCGGCGGCGCATCTTCCGACGCGCCGGCCCAGACCGCGCCGAGCGAGCGCGCCAGCGCTTGCGCCTGCGCATCGCCCTTGCGAGTGAAGGCATAGACCGAGCGGCCCTGCCATCGCGCAACCTGCGCCACGATGTGGCCGGCCGCGCCAAAACCGTAGATGCCGATATGCCTGCCGTCGCCCGCCATCACCAGCGAGCGCCAGCCGATCAGGCCGGCGCAAAGCAGTGGAGCGAGCGCGGTATCGTCGCCCGCCTCGCCGAGCGGAAAACAGTAGCGGGCGTCGGCGACGAGATGCGTGGCAAATCCGCCGTCGCGGGTGTAGCCGGTGAACCGCGGGCGGTCGCAGAGATTTTCGCGGCCGCTGGCGCAATAGGAGCAGTGGCCGCAGGTCCAGCCGAGCCAGGGCACGCCGACCCTCATGCCGGGCGCCAGATCGGCGACACCGGGCCCTACCGCATCGATGCGGCCGACCACTTCGGGCCCGGGCACGATCGGATAGCGAATGTCGGGCAATTCGCCGTCGATGACATGCAGATCGGTCCGGCAGACGCCGCAGGCGCTTACCCTGACCCGCACCTCGCCTTCGCCGGGCACCGGTTCCGGCCGTTCCTGCATGACGAGGGCCGCCCCGGCGGCGGCGAGAACCATAGCGTGCATCGAGGCTTCCGGTTGTCCAGCGTGGCCCATGTTGCATAACGCCGCAACGGCGGTATTGACCTTCCGCAATCGCCTAACCCATTGAAATCGGGGGTATCGGGGCGGGGCGGCCAGGAAATCCGCCCCGCCCATATCTTGACCTTTGCCTGGCGACACAGTAGATACCGGCCACCTGCTGCCGGCCCGTTTTTCGGATCTCCGGCGCGGCCAAGAATTCCCCGAACAATCGAGCTTGTTTTACGGCTCAACCTTCCGAACGAGGGCTGGGTCGATATCGGCTGCTCGGGATTCCCTGAAATCAACATCGTCCCGCGACGGCCCTTGGATCGATAGTAATGGCGAGCCCGTTCAAGTTTTTGCAGGAAGTGCGTTCCGAGGCCGGCAAGGTCACCTGGCCGACCCGC
>JBOFDB010000083.1:0-5630 GCA_051646545.1 Sphingomonas sp. | reverse complement strand
CGACCGCCTCCACACAGAGCCGATTTTACCGTCTTGGGGGCGATTCCTGGGGGGACGTAGTGTCAACTTCGTCAACTTTGCCCAGCCCCTCTTGGTCCTAGGAGCCCGATGAGCCGCAAGCCTGTACCCGCCCGCGCCGGTGATCGCAGCCGCGCCGAACTGACTTTTGATCGGCCGCAGCTGATGGCGCAGCTGTTCGGCGAATTCGATCAGAACCTGTTGCTCATCGAAAACCGGCTGGGCGTCTATATCACCGCCCGTGGCAACAAGGTGGGGCTGGAAGGCGCCGCCGAATCGGTGGCGGCGGCGCGCGACGTGCTGAGCGGCCTCTACAACCGGATCGTCCGCGGCGAAGTGGTCGACACCGGCTTGATCGAGGCGGTCATCGCCATGTCGGCCGAGCCGACGCTCGACGGCATCATCCGCGCCGACCATGCCGGGCCGCCCGCGATCATGATCCGCACACGCAAAAAGACGATCGTGCCGCGCACCGTCGCCCAGGCGCATTACATGCGCGAGCTGCTCAATCACGACATCATCTTCGCGCTGGGGCCGGCGGGTACCGGCAAGACCTATATCGCGGTCGCGCAAGCCGTGGCGCAGCTGATCACCGGATCGGTCCAGCGCCTCATCCTGTCGCGCCCGGCGGTGGAGGCGGGCGAAAAGCTCGGCTTCCTGCCCGGCGACATGAAGGAGAAGGTCGACCCCTATCTCCGCCCGCTGTACGACGCGCTCAACGATTGCCTGCCCGCCGAGCAGGTGGAGCGGCGCATCGCGAGCGGCGAGATCGAGATCGCGCCGATTGCCTTCATGCGCGGCCGCACGCTGGCGGATGCGTTCATCATCCTTGACGAGGCGCAGAACACCACGCCCGCGCAGATGAAGATGTTCCTCACCCGCTTTGGCGAGAACAGCCGCATGGTGGTGTGCGGCGACCCGCGCCAGACCGATTTGCCCGGCGGCATCAACGCCAGCGGCCTCAACGACGCGGTCGGCCGGTTGGAAGGCGTCGAAGGCCTCTCCATCTGCCGCTTCGGCGCGGGCGACGTGGTCCGCCACCCGATCGTAGGCCGCATCGTCGAGGCCTATGAGGGGAAGGAAGGTTGAACGCGGGGATATCCTAGCTTATATCGAGGATATCCCCGGAGGTGGCCATGGCATCGCTCTACATCAAGGACGCGCAGACGAACGCGCTGGCCAAGGAATTGGCCAAGCGGCGCGGCTTGACCAAGACGGCGGCTGTTCGGATGGCAATCGAGCATGAATTGGCACGCGATCAAAGCCCCCCGGTCCCGATCCGTAATTCTCGCGCGCTCATCGAGGAAATCTGGCGAGAGGGCGGCTGGACCAAACCAAATGGCCCGCCGGCTGACAAAGAATTTTTCGATTCGCTCTACGACGAATGACCATCTTTCTCGATGCGTCCGCCGTGGTCGCGATGTTGGCCGATGAGCCGGAAGCCGACGCGTTGCTTGCGGCTACTGACCAACAGCGTGAGCTGATATGGTCGGCGATTGCGCGGTGGGAGGCGACGGTGGCCATCGCCTGGATCAGAAAACGTCCGATTGCGGAGGTCCTGCCCGATATTGCACGTTTCGATAGCAAGTTCATGCTTCGGACCGTCCCAATCGGCGAGGCGGAGGCGACCATTGCGGTCGAGGCACAGCAGCGGTACGGCAAAGCCAGCGGACATCCGGCGCAACTCAATATGGGTGATTGCTTTGCTTATGCCTGCGCCCGCACCAACAAAGCCCGGCTGCTCTACAAAGGCAGCGACTTCGCCCACACGGATATGGCGTAATGCTTGACGTCGCGCTTGCTGCCGAAGCCCTCTGGGACGACGGCACCGACTGGGCCGCCCTCGCCACCAGCGCCGTCACCGCCACGCTCGCCGCTACGCCGCAGGCTGAATGGCTCACCGCGCCCTTCTCCACAGAAATCTCGGTGCGGCTGACCGATGACGCCGAGGTGCAGGCGCTCAACCGCGATTATCGGCAGACAGACAAGCCGACCAACGTCCTGTCCTTCCCGATGATCGAGCCCGATCTGCTCGACGCGGTGGCCAACACCGATGACGGCGAGGTACTCGTCGGCGACATCGTGCTCGCTCGCGAAACCTGCGCGCGCGAAGCGGCCGAAAAAGGCGTGACGATTGCCGACCATGCCACGCATTTGATCGTACATGGCACTTTGCATCTGCTAGGATATGACCATATCGACGAGGGGCAGGCCGACGCCATGGAAGCGGTGGAGCGCGACGTGCTCGCATCGCTGGGCATCGCCGACCCCTATGCCATTGCAGAGGATTGACGTTCTTCCATGCCCGAGGGCCCCAGTAGCAGCCGCCCCCCGCTCCCCACTCCAGAGCCCGCGCCCGGTGAAGGCGGCTTATGGCGCGGCATCAAGGCGCTGATCTTTGGCGAAGAGGGCGACGAATCGCTCCGCGCCCAGATCGAGGAAGCGATCGACGCGCATGAGGAAGACCCCGCGCCCGATGCCAAGGGCGACCTCTCCCCGCTCGAACGCCAGATGCTGCGCAACCTGCTCCATTTCGGCGAGCGCGATGCGGGCGATGTCGGCGTGCCGCGCGCCGACATCATTGCGGTGGAAGAACAGACCAGCTTTGCCGATCTGGTGCAATTATTCGCCGAGGCCGGGCACAGCCGGCTGCCCGTCTATCGCGAAACGCTCGATCAGATCATCGGCATGGTCCATATCAAGGACGTGTTCGCGATCATGGCCAAGGGGGCCAGGCCGCCTGCGTCGATCGCCGAGTTGATCCGCCAGCCGCTTTACGTGCCCATGTCGCGCGGCACGCTCGATCTGCTCGCCGACATGCGCCAGAAACGCGTGCATCTTGCGATCGTGCTCGACGAATATTCGGGGACCGAGGGTCTGGTGACGATCGAGGATTTGATCGAAGAGATTACTGGCGCAATCGAGGATGAGCATGATGACGCGCCGCAAGCGATGATCGTCGCGGTCGACGATGGGCTGTGGGAAGCCGATGGCCGCGCGGAATTGAAGGAAATCGCCACCGCGATCGATCCACGCCTTGCCGAGACCGACGACGATATCGATACCATTGGCGGGCTGACGGCGGTGCTTGCCGGGCAAGTGCCCGATGCCGGGCAATGCATCGCTCACCCATCGGGCTGGACGATCGAGGTGACACAGGCTGATCCCCGCCGCGTGCTGCGCGTCCGCCTCCACCCGCCGGCGCGGGGCGATAGCGCGGCTGAGACGTGAGGCTAGCTATTCGTCTCCTGGTTCGACGAAGCACGTCACTGTGCCACCAAACGTCATTGCGAGGAGCGTAGCGACGAAGCAATCCATGTCACTCGCCAAAGGCTGGATTGCTTCGCTCCGCTCGCAATGACGCCGTGCAAATTTATTCGGGAATGGTTTAGGATAAGACCATGCGCAAATATGCCCTGCCCTTTCTCGGCTGCCTCGTCCTGGTCCTGCTCGGCTTCTGGTATTGGGCCAGCCGCCCCGATGTGGCGCGATTGCCGTTTGATGCGGTCGTCGGCGCGCGCCCGGCGATCAGCGATCCGCGACCGCAGGTTTATCCCACGATCAACGTCGCCAAGGCGGTGGGGTGGCCGCAGGGGGGCGCCCCCACCCCGGCGGCGGGACTGAAGCTGAATGCCTTTGCCAATGGGCTTGATCATCCGCGTTGGCTCTATCGCTTGCCCAATGGCGATGTGCTGGTTGCGGAAACCAACTCGCCGCCGCGTCATGTGCCGGGCATTCAGGGCTTTGTCGAAAGCTGGCTGATGAAGGAAGCCGGCGCGGCGGTGCCGTCAGCCAACCGCATCACGTTGCTGCGCGATACCAATGGCGATGGCGTGGCGGATGTGAAGACGCCACTGATCACCGGGCTCAACTCGCCGCTCGGCATGCTGTTGCTGGGCGACATGCTCTATATCGCCGATACCGACGCGCTGGTCCGCGTGCCGTATAAACTGGGCGACACCCATATCGCCGCCAAGCCCGAACTGGTGGTCCATTATCCCGGTAGCGGCCAGCATTGGGCACGCGGGCTGATTGCTTCCCAGGACGGTAAGACCGTGTTCGTCTCGGTCGGCTCGTCGACCAACATCGCCGATGACGGCATGGACGCAGAGGTCAACCGCGCCTGCATCCTGGAAATCGACCCCGAACATAAAACCGCGCGGGTCTATGCCGCTGGCTTGCGCAATCCGCAGGGCATGGCGATTGACCCCAAGACCGGACGGTTGTGGACCGTGGTCAATGAGCGCGACATGCTCGGCTCCGATCTAACCCCCGATTATCTGACGGCGGTGGAATTGGGCGATTATTTCGGCTGGCCCTATAGCTATTGGGGTGGCTATGTCGACAAGCGCGTCCAGCCCGAACGGCCCGACCTGCTGCAATATGCCAAGCGCCCCGATTATGCATTGGGGGCACATGTCGCGCCGCTGGGCCTGGCGATGGCGACCGATGCAAAGCTGGGCAATGCCTTCACCAATGGCGTGTTTGTCGGCGAACATGGCTCGTGGAACCGCGTCCCCGCCTCGGGCTATAAAGTGGTCTATGTGCCGTTCGGCGACAATGGCTTCCCCGCCAAGGGCGCCAAGCCGGTGGATGTGTTGACCGGCTTCCTCAACAAGGATGGCAAGGCGCAGGGGCGCCCGGTTGGCGTCATCACCGATGCAACGGGCGCGCTGCTCGTGGCGGACGATGTCGGCAACATGATCTGGCGAGTGAGCGCGGCGCGATAGGCGGCAGCGCTGCCAGCGCCACCCTGACTATCCTCGTCACCCGGCTTTCTGCGTCACCCCAGCTTTCTTCGTCACCCCAGCGCAAGCTGGGGTCGCTTGCCGCCCCAGACCCCAGCTTGCGCCGGGGTGACGACAATATCCGCGCCTCACGCCGTCGCGAAGATCATCGCGTCGTCGGCAAAGGCCTTGAATTCCAGGGCATTGCCGCTGGGATCGGTGAAGAACATCGTTGCCTGCTCGCCCGCCTGGCCCTTGAAGCGGATGTGCGGCGCAATGCCGAAGCGAATGCCCGCCGCCGTCAATCGATCCGCCAGCGCCTGCCAATCGGCCATCGTCAGCACGACGCCGAAATGCGGCACCGGCACGTCGTGGCCGTCAACTGGATTGGTGTGATCGGCCGGGCGTGCGGTGGGGCTGAGATGCGCGACGATCTGATGGCCATAAAGGTTGAAATCGACCCACTCAGCCGCGCTCCGCCCCTCCGGGCAGCCGAGCAGCCCGCCATAAAAGGCACGGGCCGCAGCAAGATCATGAACGGGAAAGGCGATGTGAAACGGGCGGACGGTCATCCCCCATTCCTAGCACAGGCTGAAAATTCGTCACCTGCCCTTGTTCCGCCCGCCGCCGATCCGCATAGCAGCGCGGTGGCAAAGCGATGGGAGGCGGGGATGTCGGAACAAGACCGGCATGGCGGCGAGCGATTGAGCACCGCCATCGCCCTCTCCCGGCGTTACCCCGGCGTCGCCTCGCTGATGCTCGGCGCCATCGCCGCAGCGGGATTTGCGCCGACCAATTTATGGCCGTTGACGCTGATCGCCTTTGCGGCGTGGTTGGCAATTGTCCATGCCGCGCCTTCGCTGCGTACGGCGTTGGCGAGCGGCT
>JBOFDB010000289.1:0-2038 GCA_051646545.1 Sphingomonas sp. | reverse complement strand
CAGGCTGCGTCCGCCCGACGGTTCACCACCGGGACCGAGCGGGCCGATCCGCTGGAACCCGTAACCGCGCACTGACCCGCCACCACCGCCATAATAGCGGCGCGATGGGGCTATATCGGCAACGTCGGAACCGGCGATGGTGCCGATGCGCACCCGGCCGGCCATGACGACATTCTGCCCCACCGACTGATAAAGCGTGCCGTCAATTTGCGCGCGGACATAAGCGAAGGCGTCCCCACGGATCGACAATTCCGGCGAGATGCGCGCGGTCAGCCGGAAGCCGCGGGTCGGATCAAGCAGGCTGTCCGAGCGATCATAACCAACCAGCACCGGCAGCGCGCCGATGAAATAGGTTTCGCGCCCCGCGCCGGGCAGGTTGAGATTGTCCACCTCTTGCGTCGCCGCAAGATCGAAGCCGAATGACCAGGTCCAGCGTTTCTGGAAGATCAGCGTCGATTGCCGTTCAAGCCGGGCGGAGAACAGGGCGGTGCGCGCCTCAAAACCGACGCGGTCGAGATTGCTGACCAGCGCCTGCATCGTCAACAGCCGGTCGCGGCGCATGAAGTTGCTGCGCCGATAGGTGACGCTGGCCAGCTGTTCCTGCGTCCCCAGCACGCCGCGCAGGATCAGCGCGCCTTCGGGCGGGAACAGGTTGCGATGTTCCCACGTCCCCTCCACCCGGAAGCCTTCGCCGCTGGAATAGCCGATGGCGGCAGCGATGGTGCGCGGCGGCGCGGGATCGATATCGACATTGAGATTGACGCTGTCTCCTTCGCCGCGCACCGGCGTCATCTCTGCCGAAGCGACGAGGCCGGTGCCGATGAGGGCGCGGCGAAGATCCTCCACGCGCGATTGCCGATACCAGTCGCCGGGGCGGAAGCGGGCAATGCGCTGGATATGCCGCGCGCCCAGCAGGCCGTCATCATCGGCGATGATCGCGCCAAATCGCAGCCGTTCGCCCGGCCTCACGGGCTGGTCGAGATCACCCAATCTTGTGTCATGATCGACAGTAATCAATTCTTCGCCGACATTGGCGAACGGGTAGCCGGTTTCGAGCAGTTCCGTGGAGAGCGACATCTGCGCCACGATCAGCTGGTCGGCATCGATCACCGCGCCCGATGCGATGGGAAAGGCGGGCGCGAGGCGCGCGCGTTCTTCGGCGCCGACGATATCAAGGCCATTCAGCCGCACCTCGTCATAACGATAGACCGGCCCCGGGATCGCGTCGAAGCGGACGGTGACCACATCCCCAGCCGCGGTGGTGGCGCTGAGCACGGTGGCGTCATAATAGCCTGCATTGCGCAGCAGCCGGTCGACGAGATCGCTGTCCTGACTGATCCGGCGGCTGAGCTGGGCTGCGTTCGCCGGGTCATCATCACTGGCGCGCAGTTGCGAGAGGCCATCGAACCGCGCGCGCAGGGCGGCACCGTCCGCATCGCCAAGGTCACCCAGCAGGACGCGATAGTTGATCTGACCGTCAAAGGCCATTTCCGCTGGCGTTGGCGCGCCCTCTGTCAGGACCGTTTCCGCGCGGTCGGCAGCGGGTGCATCAATCGGCGGCGGTAGGGCCAGATCAATATCATCGACGGGCAGCGGCAGCGCGTCGGCCAGAACCGGCTCATCCGGCGCTACGGGAGGCTGAACGGACAGCGCCGGTTGATCGGGCAACGGGGCAAGCGGTGGCTGCGGTGCGTCGAGATCGGGCCAGTCCACCTCCATTTCCGGCAGCGGGGCAAGCGGGGCGTCGGGATCAATATCCTGCACCCAGGCATCGTCATCGGCAGGAGGCGGCGCGGGTGCGGGAGGTGCAGGGCTGGCTGGCGGCGCTTCCTGTGCGGCCAGCGGCGCTGGCACGACGAACGGCCCGGCAATCGCCAGCGCCAATAGTGGCGCAATGCGGCGCGTTGCCGTCGAAATAGAACCCATGGCTATTGCCGTTTTCCCCGAACCCACCCCGCGCATAGCGGGGCCATGCCTCTGTCAGCAACGGGAAACGCATAGTCCCCGGTCCGGTTCAACCAAGAGTCAGAACTTGTTG
>JBOFDB010000244.1:0-1976 GCA_051646545.1 Sphingomonas sp. | reverse complement strand
GCCAGCGCCGCGTAATGCGCGGTTTCGGCAAGCAATATTTCCAGCGCCTGGGCTTTCAGCCAGCGTTGCACCCGGCCTGCCAATCCTTCCGCTGGCCCTCCCACCACCAGCAGATTGCCCTCGCGCACCGCGCGCCGGGCGGCCTGGGGACGCCAGTCGATCACGAGCGTCGTGTCATCGAACGGCACTGCCGCCCCCGCGACGAATGGCCGCGCCGTCGGCAAGCGCTGTTGCTGCGCCGCCATCCAGCCGCGATGCCCGTCTGCCCAGCGCAACCCCTCCGCAAGTGACACGCGCGGCGGCAGCGTGAGCCGCACCCGGCCGCTCGCCGGATCCATCGACAGCCGCAGCCGCCGCGCGCGGGGATGGCGGACAATGTCGAGCGCCGCCGCCAGATCGTCGGGCGCCGAGGCGCGCATTACAGCTCGCGATCGATCAAATGATGTTCTAGCTCGCCCGCCTCGATTTCAGAGACGGTCCAGCCGCGCACCGACATGCCGGCGCGATGGACAGCTTCACGATCACCGCAGACCAGATAATGCCAGCCAGGCAGTGGCTTGCCTTCCGCGCGCAATCGATAGGCGCAGGTGGAGGGCAGCCAGTCGATCGTCAGCACGCTCGCCGGCGTCAGCCGGACGCATTCGGGCACCAGCGCGCGGCGATGGCGATAATCGGTGCAGCGGCCCTCGCGCCGGTCAAGCAGGCGGCAGGCGACATTGGTGGGAAGCAGCTCGCCGGTATCTTCATCCTCCAGCTTGTGGACGCAGCATTTGCCGCAGCCATCGCACAAGGCCTCCCATTGGGCGCGGTCGAGCGCTTCGAGCGGTGTCGTCTCCCAGAAGCGATCGGCCACGCTCAGCGCGCCCATTGTTGAAGATCGTCGGCGATCTGGTCAGGCGTGCCGTCATGGCGGACGAGTGCGAGCGGGCGACCGTCCCGCCCCATCAGATAGGCGACGCGGCTATGGTCGACGGTATAGGCGCCGGTCGCGTCCTTGGGTTCGGCCTTGTAAAAAATCCCGAACTCCTTGGCGACCTTGGCAATTTCTTGGGGCGAACCGGTCAGGCCCAGCATCCGCGGGTGAAAGGCGCCGACGAACTGCTTCAGCACCGCAGGCGTGTCGCGCGCCGGATCGACGGTGATGAAAATCGGCACAATCTGTCGGGCAAGCGCCGCATCGCGCTTTTCGAGCACCTTCACCCCATGCGCCAGATTCTGCACATCAACCGGGCACACATCAGGGCAATAGGTATAGCCGAAATAGATCAGCCGAAATTTGCCAGCCAGATCATGATCGCTGACGCGGCGGCCATTCTGGTCGGTAAGGGTGAAGGGTCCGCCGATTTGCGCGTGCGCCAGCGGTGGGTCGATCGATCGCTGAGCGGGGGAGCATCCGGCGACAAGCATAAGCGGCAGCGCAAGCGCCATGCCGCGTCGAAACAGGTCATTCATGGCGCAGCCAGCCATGATCTGTTAGCGTCAGCGATGCAAGGCCAACCAGGGGTCGCACAGGCGCCCCATCATTGCGCCAACGGCTTTTTGGGGATTAGATGCGAACCATGATGAAGCTGCCCAGTCATCCACTCCTGGTCCTCGCGCTGCTCGCGCTCGCCACCCCCGCCACGGCCCAGTTTGGCGGATCAGAGGGATACCGGTTTCTGCAGGCAGTGAAGGATGCCAAGGGCGAGGAAGTCGAAGCCGCGCTCAACAAGCCGGGGACAACGATCGTCAACACGCGCGATATCAACAACCGCGAAACCGCCCTGCACATTGTCGCCAAACGCAACGATGCAACCTATACCCGCTTTCTGCTGCAACGCGGCGCCGACCCCAATTTGCGCGACAACCATGGCAATACACCGCTGATGATTGCGGTGGAGCTGAGCGCGGATGGCGTGGTCGGTGCGCTTCTCGATTACAAGGCCAACGTCAATCTGGGCAATGACGGCGGCGAAACGCCGTTGATCCGCGCCGTG
>JBOFDB010000200.1:0-1055 GCA_051646545.1 Sphingomonas sp. | reverse complement strand
CACCATCACCGGGATGACCGGGCGGGCACGCACCGCGGCGATGGCGCTGGCACGGCTGTCATCACCCGCCAAGGCGGCTGCGCTCGACGCAGCGGCAGGCGCCATCCGCGCCGATGCCGACATCATCCTGGCCGCCAATGCCGCCGACATGGCCAAGGCCGGCGCCAATGGCCTGTCCGCCGCCATGCTCGACCGGCTGAAGCTGACGCCTGACCGGGTGGAGGCAATGGCGGCCGGTGTCGCGGCAGTGGCGACACTGCCTGATCCGGTCGGGCAGGTCATCGATGAAACACGCCGCCCCAACGGCCTGGTGCTGCGCCGCGTGCGGGTGCCGATCGGCGTCATCGGCATCATTTATGAAAGCCGCCCCAATGTGACCGCCGACGCCGCTGCCTTGTGCCTCGGGGCGGGCAATGCCTGCATCCTGCGCGGCGGATCGGAAGCGGTCGAGAGCAACCGCGCCATCCATGCCGCGATGGCGCGCGGGCTGGCGAGCGCAGGCATCCCCGCCGACGCTGTGCAGCTTGTCGCCGCGACGGACCGGGCGTTGGTCGGCGCGATGCTGGCGGCAGCAGGCGGCATTGACCTGATCGTGCCGCGCGGCGGCAAGAGCCTGGTCGCGCGGGTGCAGGCCGAGGCGCGAGTGCCGGTGCTGGCGCATCTCGATGGCCTCAACCATGTCTATGTCGATGCCAGTGCCGACCGCGCCATGGCCGAAGCGATCGTGATCAACGCCAAGCTGCGCCGCACCGGCGTGTGCGGGGCGATGGAGACATTGCTGGTCGACCGCGCCTATCCCCATGCCGCCGCCCTGATCCGGGCGGTGCGCGACGCGGGCTGCATGATGCGTGGCGACGCGGCGGCGCGGGCCTTGGTCCCCGACATCGCTGCTGCCGACGATGCCGATTGGGACACCGAATATCTCGATGCCATCGCCTCGGTCGCGATGGTCGACGGCGTCGATGGCGCGCTTATCCATATTGCGCGCCACGGATCGCACCATACCGACGCGATCGTCGCCGCCGACGAGGCGGTTGCCACGCGCTTTCTGAGCG
>JBOFDB010000583.1:0-9830 GCA_051646545.1 Sphingomonas sp. | reverse complement strand
GCGCGTCGATATAGTCGCTGACGGTGTTGTAAGGCGCGGGATTGAGGTTGGACGGCAGCAGATTGGGGAACAGATACCATTCCTGCAGCGTCGAAAACGCCCAATTCTGCCGGTCAAGCAGCGAGCAGGTGGCCGTCGGCGTGGGGGTTGGCGTCGGGGTGGGGGATGGCGTCGGCGTCGCGGCGACGATGCTGCCGCTCGATCCCCCGCTGCCACCGCTGCACGCCGACAACAGCGCCAGCACGCTCAACATACTCGCCAGTGGACGCCGCTTCATCGCCCCCTTCTCCTGCTTGTTTTCCGGAAGCTTAACGCGCGGCAGAGGAGGTGCGCAAGATTGATCATCATTGATCATCATTGATCACCACTCTGGCCGCATGGGGCTGGCGCAACAAGCTCGCCCGTGCCATCGTTCCGCGCGATCAATGTCAACGGGGGCGTAATGACTGAGGCAGGCGACACCGGAAAACGCGGACTGCGTTGGGTCTTTTGGGGCAGTGAGGGATTGCGCGCGGGCTGGAGCCTGTTGCTGTTCGTGATCGTCGCGGTGCTGCTGGTGGCCGGCTTGAACTTCATCTTGCCGCCACACCCGCCCGGCCCCGGCCAGGCAACGGCCATCCACATCATCCGGCAGGATGGGCTGCAATTCCTCGTCATGGCGCTGGCGGCGTTGCTGGTGTCGCTTGTCGAACGGCGGTCTTTTGGTCGCTATGGCCTGCGTGGCGATCGGGTGGTTGGCGACGTGGCGCAGGGCCTCGCCTGGGGGCTGGTGATGCTGTCAGCGCTGATCGGGGCGATGGCGGCGCTCGGTGGCCTGCGGTTCAACGGCGTCGCGCTGCACGGCGGCGATATCGTTAGCTATGGCGCACAATGGGCGGCGGCATTCGCCCTGGTCGGCCTGTTCGAGGAATTTTTTACGCGCGGCTTTCTGCAATATACCACGGCGCGCGGCGTGGCGGGCATTGTCCGCGCGATTGCGCCCGGCAGCCGTTATGCCCGGACGATCGGCTTTTGGGTTGGAGCGGCGATTTTTTCCGTCGGCATTTTCGCGGCCGGCCATCTCGCCAATCCGGGCGAGACGACAACGGGTCTGATCGCGGTCATGCTCGCCGGGGTGACATTCGCTTATGCCGTGTACCGGACGGGATCGCTTTGGTGGGCAATCGGCTTCCATACTAGCTGGGATTGGGCGCAATCCTATCTTTACGGCGTGAACGATTCTGGCTTGGCGGTGGTGGGGCATTTGCTCGACACCACGCCGACCGGCGCGGCCCTGGTGTCGGGCGGGACGACCGGACCCGAAGGCAGCATTCTGGTGATCCCGACGTTGCTGGCGACGATCGCCATCATCCACTGGACCTTGCCCAAACGCGCCACCGCCTTTGACGGCTGAACCCGATCAGGCAGCGACGGCGCGATCCTGAAACAACGCCTTCAAATCCTTTTTCAGGATCTTGCCATTGGCGTTCCTTGGCAGCGTTGAATCGACAAAGCGGATCGCGACGGGCACTTTGAAAGCGGCCAGCCGTTCGCGCACCCATGTTTGCAGCTCGGCTTCGGTCGCGCTGGTGCCCGGCGCGAGATGGACGACCGCCGCCGGCTCCTCGCCCAGCGTGCGATGCGGAATGCCGATCAGCGCGCAGTCGGTCACCGCCGGGTGCGCGTAAAGGACATTTTCGACCTCGCTCGAATAGATATTCTCGCCGCCGCGAATGATCATGTCCTTGGCACGATCGACGATATAAACGAATCCTTCCTCGTCCAGCCGGGCAAGGTCGCCGGTGCGCACCCAGCCATCGATAAAGGTCGCGGCGGTTGCCTCGGGCTTGTTCCAATAGCCCTTCACGACCATCGGCCCGCGCGCCCAGAGCTCGCCGACTTCGCCGACCGGCAGTTCGCGTTCACCTGCTTCATCCATGATCTTGAGGTCGGCAACGGCAACTGGCGGCCCCGCGCTGGTCGGGCGGTTGAGATAATCCTCGGCCGAGAGCCCTGTCACGGTCGCCATCGTCTCGGTCATCCCCCAGCCATTGCCAGGCAACGCGCCAAATTCCTCGTGAATGCGCTTGACGAGCTCGGGCGCGGAAGGCGCGCCGCCATAGGCAATCGCTTCCAGGCTGGAGAGGTCGTATTTGTGCCGCTCCGGGTGCTCGATCAGTTGCCAGGCGATGGTTGGCACGCCGCCCGTGACATGCACCTTTTCGCGCTGGATGATCTCCATCGCCTGCACCGCATCCCATTTGCGCATGAAGATGATGGTGCTGCCGCTCGCCACTGCGCCCATCATGCCCGCCGAACAGGCGGTGACGTGAAACAGCGGGATGACCGTCAGCATCGTACGCGGCGTTGTCTCGGGCGGGGCTTCTCCCCGACGCAGAAAGCGCCGGGCGCCGGTATTGGCGCTTGAGAAAATATTGGTGACCAGATTGCGGTGCGTCCCCAGCGCGCCTTTGGGATTGCCGGTGGTGCCGCTGGTATAGAAAATCGTGGCATCGTCTTCGGGCGCCAGCTCGACCGGCGGCAGCGCCTGGTCGGGCAGCGTCGCATAGTCGCGGGTCTGACCGATCAGGCTTTCGAGCGGCGCGGCATTCCCCGCCAACGGCTCTTGCGCCCGGCTGACAAAGACCCGTTCCAGCGCGGGAAGCGCGTGATAATGCGCCTTTAGCCGTTCGTGTCGCTCAGCATCGACGAACAGCAATTTGGCACCCGAATCGTTGATGCCATATTCCAGCTCCGCCCCGGTCCACCACGCATTCAGCGGCACGATGATGGCGCCGATTGACACTGCCGCAAACCAGATCACCGGCCATTCGGGCAAGTTGCGCATGGCAAGCGCAACGCGGTCTCCCTTCCCCACCCCCAGCTCGACCAGCTGGTGTGCCAGCGCCGCAACCGCGCGGAAATTCGCTTCGTAGGTTACACGCTCGTCTTCATAGACGGTGAAAACCCGGTCGCCATGGCCGCGTGCAAAGCTGATCAACGCGGCAAGGCTGGGCGGCGCGTTTTTCCACACCCGGGTCGGCACGCCACGGATGGTGACGGTTTCCATTTCGAGCCGCTGGCCCGGCGCGGTCAACAGCGCATCGGCCTCGGCGATCGTCATCCGCGGCCAGGCAGGGTCGAGCGCGACCAGCGGCTCGCTCAAGACAGCGTCGGGCAAAACCGGCTTGGACAAGGGCATTCTCTCCAGCTCTTGAATTTCGGGTTTGGCTTATACGCCAATTGCGCCAAGGTTAGTGTTGATTCGCGCGCCGCTCAAGGCAATAGGGTGGAACGACTTTCGAAGCGCGGGTATGGAGAGGCGGATGACGATGGCACGGCCGGAATCGCATGGCTTTGACGCGCTGCGCCTTGCGCGGCTCGATGAGTTTTTGAAGGAGCGCTATGTCGATTCGGGCAAGTTGCCGCACACCCAGATTCTGATCGCGCGTGACGGCGACATCGTCCACTTCGCCAGCCATGGCACCGCGCGCGCTGACAGCGACAAGCCGGTCGACGAAACCAGCCTGTTCCGCATCATGAGCATGACCAAGCCCGTCACCTCGATCGCGTTCATGATGCTGGTTGAGGAAGGCAAAGTCGCGGTCGACACGCCCGTTCATCATGTGTTGCCCGAGTTCAAGGGGCTTGGCATCTATAATGGCGGCGGCGCGGGCGTGCCGTTCCTCACCAAGCCGACCGATCAGCCGATGCGCATGGTCGATCTGCTCCGCCATACCTCGGGGCTGACCTATGGCTTTCAGAACCGCACGAACATCGATGCGGCCTATCGCGCGGGCAAGCTCGATAATTGGCATGGCAATCATGATCTTGATGGCTTTGTTGCCGCGCTCGGCAAGCTGCCGCTCGAATTCTCGCCGGGCGCTGCGTGGAACTATTCCGTGTCGACCGATGTGCTGGGCGCGGTGATCCAGCGCGTATCGGGCATGACGCTCGACCGGTTTTTTGAGACGCGGATATTCCAGCCGCTCGGCATGCACGACACCTTCTTCCGCGTGCCCGAAGACAAGACCGATCGGCTGGTCGATGCTTATGATTTCGTGCCCGGCGGCAAGCCCGCGTTGATGGATCGCGGCGCGGCAAGCATCTGGAGCCGCCAGCCTGAGCTGCTTTCGGGCGGCGGCGGCCTCGTTTCGACCAGCCTCGATTATCACCGCTTCTGCTCGATGCTGATGAACGGCGGCAGCCTGGATGGCGCCCGCATCGTCAGCCGCAAGACGATCGACCTGATGACGATGAACCATCTGCCCGGCAATGGCGACCTCGCGGGCTGGTCCAAGTCGCTGTTCAGCGAGGCGGCGAATGCCGGGACGGGCTTTGGCCTGGGCTTCGCCGTCAATATCGATGTCGCACGGTCGATGATCCCGGGGTCGGTCGGCGAATATTACTGGGGCGGCATGTTTTCGACCGCTTTCTTCGTCGATCCGGTCGAGCGCATCCACATGGTCTTCATGACTCAATTGCGCCCGAGCAGCAGCTACCCCATCCGCCGCGAACTGAAGACGCTGATCTATAGTGCGATGACTTAATCAGCCGACGTCACCCCAGCGAAAGCTGGGGTCTCTTGCCGCAAACGACCCCAGCATGCGCTGGGGTGACGATCTTGGAGAGCGATACCGTGACAAGCCCGATCCGCACCGAACGCCATGAAGACGTCCTCGTCATCATTTCCGACAGCCCGCCCGTTAACGCGCTCGGCGCGGCGGTGCGGCAGGGGCTGGATGCGGGCGTGGATGAGGGGCTCGCCGATCCCGCGATCAAGGCGATCGTCATCCGCTGCGACGGCAAGACCTTTTTCGCCGGCGCCGATATCACCGAATTCGGCAAGCCGATGCAGGGCCCGGCGCTGCCCACGCTGCTCGACAAGATCGAGGCGGCGGACAAGCCCGTTATCGCCGCGATCCACGGCACCGCGCTTGGCGGCGGATGCGAAGTAACGCTCGCCTGCCATTATCGCATCGCCGTGCCCTCCGCCGTTATCGGCACGCCCGAGGTCAAGCTCGGCCTGCTCCCCGGCGCAGGCGGCACCCAGCGCATTCCGCGCGTGGCCTCTGTCAAGCTCGCGCTGCAGATGACCGCGATCGGCGACCCCATCCCCGCCAAGGTCGCGATGGACAATGGCCTGATCGATCGGTTGGCGACCGAAGGTAATCTGGAAGCCGACGCCATCGCCTTTGCCCGCGAGGTCGCCGACAAGCGCCCGCTGCCGCGCGCGAGCGAAAAGACCGCGACGCCCGATCCGGAAGCGGTCGAAGCGTTCAAGAAAGCCAATGCCAAGCGCTTCCGTGGCTTTGACGCGCCCGCCGCCAACATCGCCTGCGTCGAAAAGGCCGCCGATGGTTCGTCCTTCGCCGACGGCATCGCGTTCGAGCGGCAGGAATTCATGAAGCTGATGATGGGCAGCCAGTCCGCCGCCCAACGCCACATCTTCTTCGCCGAGCGCAAGGCCGCCAAGATCGACGGCATTGCCGACGACATCGCGCTCCGCCCGATCAAGAAAGTCGGCATCATCGGCGCGGGCACCATGGGCGGTGGCATCGCGATGAACTTCCTGTCGGCGGGCATTCCAGTCACTATCGTCGAGATGCAGCAGGAAGCGCTCGATCGCGGCGTCGGCGTCATCCGCAAGAATTACGAAGCCTCGGCCGCCAAGGGGCGCCTCAAGCCCGAACAGGTCGCGATGGCGATGGGCGCGCTCCACCCGACGCTCAGCTTTGACGAACTCGCCGACTGCGACCTCGTCATTGAGGCGGTCTATGAGAATATGGACGTCAAGAAAGAGGTGTTCGGCAAGCTCGACAAGATCGTCAAGCACGGCGCCATCCTCGCGTCGAACACCAGCTACCTCAACGTCGACGAAATCGCCGCGTCGACCAGCCGTCCGCAGGATGTGCTGGGCATGCACTTTTTCTCGCCCGCCAATGTGATGAAGCTTTTGGAAGTGGTGCGCGGCGCCAAGACCGCGGACGATGTGCTGGCGACCGTCATGGCACTTTCGAAGAAGATCAAGAAAGTCGCGGTCGTCGCGGGCGTCTGCCACGGCTTTATCGGCAACCGCATGCTGATGCCGCGTCAGGTCGAGGCCAACAAGCTGCTGATGGAAGGCGCGACGCCGCAGCAGATCGACAAGGTGCATGTCGATTTCGGCATGCCGATGGGGCCGTTCCAGATGAGCGACCTCGCCGGTGTCGATATCGGCTGGCACCGCGACCCCAACCGCATCGAGAGCATTCGCGATGCGCTCGCCGCCGAAGGCCGCTGGGGACAGAAGAAAGGCGCGGGGTTCTATGATTATGACGAAAACCGCAACCCGACGCCCAGCCCCCGGGTCGCCGAGATTGTCGAGGATTTCCGCAGCAAATCGAACATGGCGAAGCGCGAAATTACCGATGAGGAAATCATCGAACGCACGCTTTATCCCATGGTCAATGAAGGCGCGCTGATCCTGGAAGAGAAGATGGCGCAGCGCGCAAGCGACATCGATGTGGTGTGGATCTATGGCTATGGCTGGCCCGTCTATCGCGGCGGCCCGATGTTCTGGGCGGACCTTGAAGGCGCCAAGAAGATCGTCGACGGCCTGGAAAAGCATGGCTTCAACATCGCGCCGCTGCTGAAGGAAAAGGCGGAGACGGGCGGGCGGTTCAATTGATATACGCTCCTGCACTCAGGCCGTCATGCCAGCGAAAGCTGGCATCGCGTGACCACCGGGCGACCCCAGCTTTCGCTGGGGTGACGGCGTGGGCGATGGAGCCGCGCCTGTGAAATCCGCACTAGCCACCGCCGCTGCGATCCGCGCGGGCGAGACGACCGCGCTGGCCGAAACCGATGCGGCAATCGCGCGGATCGAGGCGGGCGATGGTGCGATCAACGCCGTCGTCGTCCGCGATTTCGATCGCGCGCGCGATCAGGCCCGCGCCATTGATGCGCGCGTGGCGGCGGGCGACGCGTCGGGCGTGCTGCTCGGCGTGCCGATGACGGTGAAGGAGAGCTTCAACGTCGCGGGTCTGCCGACCTGCTGGGGCTTTGCCGAACACGCCGATTACGTTGCCAGCGAAGACGCCATTGCCGTCCAACGTTTGAAGCGCGCCGGCGCGATCATCCTCGGCAAGACGAATGTGCCGGTGGCGCTCGCCGACTTGCAGACCAACAACCCCGTCTATGGCCGCACCCGCAACCCGCTCAACCCCGATCGCGTCCCCGGTGGCTCGTCCGGCGGCGCGGCGGCGGCGATGGCGGCGGGGTTCGTGCCCATAGAAATCGGGTCCGACATTGGCGGCTCGATCCGCATCCCAGCGGCATTCTGCGGTGTCTGGGGGCACAAACCGACCTATAATGCGCTGAACGCCTTCGGGCATAATTTCCCGCGCACGCAAGGCTGTGGCGTCGCGCTCAACGTCATCGGCCCGATGGCGCGCGACCCCGATGATCTGGAAGCGCTGTTCGACGTCATGGCCGAAGCGCCATTGGCCCGGCCGGCGCCGCGCCCGATCAGCGCGTGGCGGCTGCTGCTGCTCGATGTGCGGCCGCATATCGCCGTCGCCGCGCCTATCGCCGACGCGATCGAGGCGACGGGCCGCGCGTTCGAGGCGCAGGGCGCCAGGGTCGATCGCACCAGCGACCTGATCCCCGACCTCGCCACCCAGACCGCCAATTATATGCGGATGCTGCTGACCGCGATGGCCCGCGGCGCGCCGGCGGCGGAAGGCCTGCCGCCGATGAGCCTGCCCGACTGGTACGGCCTGATCGACGCGCAGGCGCAATGCCGCCGCGACTGGAACCGGCTGTTTCAGGCCTATGACGCCGTGATTGCGCCGATCTGGGGCACGACGGCCTATCCGCATGACGACACCCCGCTGGCGCAGCGCCAGCTGATCGTCGATGGCGTCGCCACCCCGGCAGGTGCGCAGATGGCACTGCCCGGCCTGGCGACCTTCCCGATGCTGCCGGCGACCAGCGTGCGGATCGGCACCGATGGCGACGGTTTGCCGATCGGCGTGCAAGTGATCGCCGATTATAATCGTGATTATACCGCGATCGCGGTCGCCCGCCTCGCCCACCAGCTTTCTCGCACCGTCACCCCAGCGCAAGCTGGGGTCGCGGAGTGATGGCGCGTCACTCTATCCCCAATGAGACCCCAGCTTTCGCTGGGGTGACGGAGTATTGTCAATGACCGATCTCGACACGTTCCGCGCCGAAACGCGCATTTGGCTAGAGGCCAATTGCCCCCCCGAAATGCGCGAGCCCGTGCGCGGCGAGGATGATGTGTGCTGGGGCGGCCGCCGTGCCAAATACAAGCCGGGGCAAAAGGAATGGCTCGATGCCATGGCCTCGCGCGGCTGGACCGTGCCCGACTGGCCGACGCAATATGGCGGTGGCGGGCTGAGCCCCGCTGAAACCAAAATCCTGCGCGAGGAAATGGCGCGGATCAAGGCGCGCAATCCGCTGAACAGCTTCGGCATTTCGATGCTCGGGCCAGCGCTGCTCAAATATGGCAATGAAGCGCAGAAGCTCGATCATCTGCCCAAGATCGCGCGCGGCGAAATCCGCTGGTGCCAGGGTTATTCGGAACCCAATGCCGGGTCTGATCTGGCAGGCCTCGCCACCTCCGCCGAGGATAAGGGCGACCATTTCCTGGTGAACGGCCAAAAGGTTTGGACCAGCTATGCCGACAAGGCCGACTGGATTTTCTGCCTCGTCCGCACCGACAAGACAACCAAGCAGGGCGGCATCAGCTTCGTACTGTTCGACATGGAGACGCCGGGCGTCTCGACCAAGCCGATCCTGTTGATCAGCGGCTATTCCCCCTTCTGCGAAACTTTTTTCGACAATGTGACGGTGCCCAAGGAAAATCTGGTCGGCGAGCTCAACAAGGGCTGGGACGTCGCCAAATATCTGCTCGGCCATGAGCGTGAAATGATCAGCGGCATGGGGCTTGCCTCGACGAGTGGCAATCCGCTGGTCGAAGGCGCGTTGGCGACGGTCGGGCTTGACCATGACGGCCGCCTCGCCGACCCGCTGCTGCGCGCGCAGATTGCCCTGTTCGAGGTAAGGGCGCGGGCATTCGGGGCGCAGTCTGAGCGGTTTATTGATGAGCTGAAGGCGGGCAAGGCGCATCCAGCCCAGCCCAGCATGATGAAATATTACGGCACCGAGCTCAACAAGACCCGCCACGAGCTGATGATGGCGGCGGGTGGCGCCGACGCGCTCGAATGGGAAAGCGAGCGCTCCAACCACGGTGCTGGCGCCCGCGCCTGGCTGCGCACCAAGGCTAATTCGATCGAAGGCGGCACGAGCGAGGTCCAGCTCAACATCGTCGCCAAGCGGATTTTGGAGCTGCCAGGAGCTTAGGGTCCGTCACCCCAGCGCCCGCTGGGGTCGTTCGCCAATACCGCGTCCTTATGGCACGCGACCCCAGCTTGCGCTGGGGTGACGAGGGAAAATCAATGCCACTTTATCTGACCGAAGAACAAACCATGCTGCGCGACACGGCGAAGGATTTTATCGCCGATGCCGCACCCGTCAGCCATATGCGCGGGCTGCGCGACGCCAATGACGCGACCGGGTTCAGCCGCGACTTATGGAAGCAATTTGCCGAAATGGGCTTTACCGGGATGTTGATCGGCGAGGAGCAAGGTGGGCTGGGCCTTGGCCATGTCGAGGCGGGCGTGGTGCTGGAGGAGATCGGCCGCAATCTCTCCCCCTCGCCGTTCCTCTCAACCGCAGTTGCTGCCGTTGAGGCACTAAAAGGCAGCGCGCAGGCGGATCGCTGGTTCCCCGGCATCATCGCGGGCGAAACCGTCGCCGCGCTTGCCATTGACGAGCGCGCCAAG
>JBOFDB010000478.1:0-1155 GCA_051646545.1 Sphingomonas sp. | reverse complement strand
GCGGCCGATGGCATTCGTATCCTTTATGGTGGATCGGTCACCGGCGCCAATGCGGGCGCGATCCTGGCGGTCGACAATGTCGATGGCGCGCTGGTCGGCGGGGCCAGCCTGACCGCGGCGAAATTCGTGCCGATTATCCAGGCTGCGGGATAGGTTCGACCCGCACGAAGGGTTCGCGCCCGCCTGGCCGTTGGGGCCAGCGACGGGCTGATAACAGGGCAGCGCTGTCTTCATTGGACCAGTAAGGGAGTACCATGATGACTCGTTCGACCAAGACCAAGCTGATCGCTTTTGCCGGGATCGCGTTGATTATCCCCACCGCCGCATCGGCCAATTGGCGCACCAGCCACCCGCGCCGCGCCGAGGTGAATGCCCGCGCGCGCAACATTGATCGCCAGATCGCGTCCGAACGCCGCGAAGGCGAGCTGACCGGCGCGCAGGCCGCCCAGTTGCGCCGCGACGACAATGGCATCCGCCGCGAAGAGCATCAGATGGCGGTGCTCGACCATGGTCATATCACCAAGGCCGATCAGCGCGCGCTCAACCAGCAGGAAACTGAGCTTCGCAACAAAATTCCCAATTGACGATCAGGCTGCGCCGCGCGTCGGGCATTGCGCCTGGCGTGCGGCCAGTAACGCAAACGTAATATCGCGGGTTCGACCCGTTTTGGCGAGGAATTGGCTTGCCTTGGTGAACTGATTTTAAGGATATTCATCCTGCAGACAGGTGGATTTAACCACTCATCGCAGCGGGGAGCCTTAATCAGGAGAGGCCTATGTCGATCATTGCTAAAATTCCGACGCCGTTGTTGCTGGCGGCACCGGTTATCGCCTTCACATCATCCGCTCTTGCCGCTCAGCAACAGGACGCGCCCAATCCAAATCCCAGCCCGATCGTCGTCACGGGCGAGCGTGACCATCAAACCACCGGTCCCGGTCCTGAGGTAAAGGGCATCATCACCGCGCGCCACGCCGACAAATTTAAGGTGACGGCGGCCGACGGCACCAGCACCATCATCGCGCTTTCCAACGATACCCGGATCAAGGCAAGCAGCGGGCTGTTTGGTGGCGGGGCGAAATTGGGGCCGGAGGCGCTGCTCAACGGTCTGCCTGTCACGGTCAAGACGCTGCAGTCCGCCGATGGTCTGGTGGCCAG
>JBOFDB010000238.1:0-3446 GCA_051646545.1 Sphingomonas sp. | reverse complement strand
TGAGATTGCCCGCACCCAGCCCGTCGCCGCCGCGCTCGCCTCCGCTGGCGCGCTCGTCTCGATCGACACCCGCAAGGCAGCGGTGATGGAAGCCGCGCTCACCGCTGGCGCCCGCATCGTCAACGACGTGTCGGCACTGTTGTGGGACGATCGCGCGCTGGAGGTGGTTGCCAAGGCGGGCTGCCCCGTCGTGCTGATGCACTCGCCCGACCCCGCCAAGGGTCCGCATGGCGGCAGCGGCTATGGCGATGTGCTGACCGAGGTGTTCGACTGGCTCGAGGCGCGGATCGCTGCGGTGGTGGCAGCGGGCATCGACCGCGCCAGGATCATCGTCGATCCCGGCATCGGCTTTGGCAAAAGCGTTCAGGATAATCTTGGCCTGATCAATGGCCTGGCGATATTGCACGGGCTCGGCTGCCCGATCATGCTCGGCGCCAGCCGCAAGCGGATGATCGGCGCGCTGTCGAACGAAGCGCCCCCCGGGGAACGGCTGGGCGGATCGATCACCCTGGCGCTAAAGGGCATCGAGCAGGGCGCGCAGATCCTCCGCGTGCATGACGTCCGCGAAACCGTACAAGCCGTCCGCGTTTGGCGCGGTTTGCGCGATCAGGCGCTGGTCAACGGATGATGGCGTTGCGCGGTAGCGACCGTCTCCGCCAGCACCCAGGTACGAAGCGCGCTCGCCAGATTGGGCGGTGCAGCCTCCGTGATCCGCAGTGCATCGATCTCGGCAACCAGCGCATTGAGCGGCAACCCCCGCGCTCGCGCCGCTACCTCCAACGCCGTCCAGAACGCCGGCTCCAGCGTGATCGACGTTTCATGCCCGGCAATGGTGACCGACCGCTTCACCGGCCCGCGAAAACCGCCCGGGGGAGAGGCGATGGGCGAGGCGCTGGTCACCCCGAAAAGCAGCCATCAACGCGATTGGCCCCAGCGTAATCGCGCGGAAGCGGCACGCCCAACACATCGCGCAGCGCGAGATGCGCGTTGCAATAGCGGCTTGTGCTGTGCTGCTCAGATACCTGCTCGAAAAACAGCGGCGGTCCAATCCCATCCTTCGTCTTCGTCAACCGATAGACGCGAACCGTCGCCAGCGCATGATCGGCAAGCGGCCGGTCGGTCGCCTGGTCAAGCGTGGCCGTCACGACGAGGCTAGCAACCCTGCCGTCGACCCGCGCCCGCACGAAGCGCACCGCACCGATTACCCGTTCCCCGTCAAAGGGGTTATCCGTCAACGTGTCGCGGTCAGGAAAAGGGGCAAGTCCAACGGCCTCGCCTTCCGAGGCACCGGTAAGGACCATGAAGCTGTGATGGCCATGCGCATTGCCGTTGCCAAGCCATGCGTCGATGATGGTCGCGGCGCCGCCAGTTGGCAAAAAGTCGGCAATGCGGTTGACGCCGGGCTTGATCGCGATTGGCCGGATATCGCTCAACATCAAGGGGCGCGGCGCTGCTGCGATGAGCAGCAGCATGCAGCACCAACGCATCACCCGCATCCGCATTTGGCTTACCTCAGCGCTCGACTCATTCAATTCGTCGTCAAAATGGCACGCCTTGCCGGAGAAAACAACGATTTGGGGGAGGCCAGCGCGAAAATTTGTCGGTTTCTCCGGCTCTTATTTCACATCGAACAGCGCCGCTAGCTGCTCGATCAGCGTGCCGCCCAATTGCTCGGCATCCATGATCGTGACGGCCCGGCTGTAATAGCGCGTCACGTCATGGCCGATGCCGATCGCGATCAGCTCGACCGGTGATCGCGTCTCGATCCAGCCGATCACCTGGCGCAGATGCCGTTCGAGATAGCTGCCCGAATTGACCGACAGCGTCGAATCGTCGACCGGCGCGCCGTCTGAAATCACCATCAGGATCTTGCGATCCTCGCCCCGCCCGATCAGCCGGTTATGCGCCCATAGCAGCGCTTCGCCGTCGATATTCTCTTTCAAAAGCCCTTCGCGCATCATCAGGCCAAGATTGGTCTTGGCGCGGCGCCATGGCTCATCGGCCTGTTTGTAGATGATGTGGCGCACATCGTTGAGGCGCCCGGGCTGAGGCGGACGGCCCGCTGCCAGCCAAGCCTCGCGCGCCTGCCCGCCTTTCCAGGCGCGGGTGGTGAAGCCCAGGATCTCGGTCTTGACGCCGCACCGTTCCAGCGTGCGCGCCAGGATGTCGGCGCTGATCGCGGCGATGGAAATTGGCCGCCCCCGCATCGATCCCGAATTGTCGATAAGCAGCGTGACGACGGTGTCCTTGAACTCAGTGTCGCGCTCGACCTTGTAGCTCAGCGATTGCATCGGGTTGATGACGACACGCGCCAGCCGCGCCGCGTCGAGCAAGCCCTCTTCCTGGTCGAAATCCCAGCTGCGGCTCTGCTGCGCCATCAGCCGCCGTTGCAGGCGGTTGGCGAGCTTGGTCACCGCGCCTTGCAGATGGACGAGCTGCTGGTCGAGATAAGCGCGTAAGCGCGCCAGCTCTTCCACATCGCACAGCTCGGTCGCGGCAATCACTTCGTCGAACTGGGTGGTGAAAGCCTTGTAATCGAACTGCGGGCTCAGGTCGGCGAGCGGGCGATTGGGGCGAACGGGGAGCATCCCCTCCTCGCCTTCGTCGCCAGGCTCGCCTTCGCTGTCGTCAAAGCTTTCCTCGCCGCGTTCCTGGCCTTCGCCTTCCGCCTCGTCGCTGTCACGCTCCTGCCCGCGCGCATCAACTTCGCCCTGGCCCTGTTCGCCGGCGTCCTCATTTTCCTCGCCGGCGTCGTCCTGCTGGTCGTCAGTGCCCTCGTCGTCGTTGCCGCCCTCATCCTGCTCGTCGGGGAGTTGATCGCCTTCGACGAGATCGAGATCTTCGAGCAACTTGGTCGCGAGCCGGGCAAAGGCCTGCTGATCGTCGATGACGAGGCCGAGGGCATCAAGATCGCTGCCTGCCTTGTCCTCAATCCAGCCACGCACGAGCTCGAGACCGTCGCGCGCCGCTTCGGGGGCTGCCAGCCCGGTCAACCGTTCCCGAACCATCAGCGCGACCGCGGTCGACAGGGGCACTTCGTCGGCGGCGCGCGCGCGGCTGATCGGATCGGCCTTCAGCCGCACCTCAAGCGCCTGGGCCAGATTGTCGCTGATCCCCTGGTAACCACGCGAGCCCAGCGCCTCGACCCGGGCGCCCTCTGCGGCATCGAACACCGCCCGCGCGACCGCCTCATGCGGCGCGGCTTTCAGGTGCATGGCCTGATTATGGTGCTTCAGCCGCAGCGCAAAGCCATCGGCAAAGCCGCGCGCCTCGGCGACTTGTTCAGGCGGCAGCGTGCGCGCGGGCATCGGCACCTTGATGTGCTTACCCGATTGCGCGGGCGCGTCGGCGGTATAGGCAAGCTCGATCTCCGGCACATCCGCCAGCGCCCGCGCGGTGCCGCCAAGCACGGCCTTGAAGCGATCGAGGGGGGTGTCAGTGGCCAT
>JBOFDB010000183.1:0-1518 GCA_051646545.1 Sphingomonas sp. | reverse complement strand
TGACCCAATTTGCGCTCGATCACCAAGCGATGATTGACCGCTTCGACCGCTTTCCCCATCGTAATGCCGCGCTAGGCCGGACCAACCGTCCTGGTGAAGCCGAAGCAGTGGCAGCAGGCGGTGGCTGGTAAAGGACAAGGGCGATGGAATTCACTGAAAGACTGACCGACGATCACATCGCCTTCATCGGCAAGCAGCCGGTCTATTTCACCGCGACCGCTGCCGAAGGCGGTCGGATCAACCTGTCGCCCAAGGGCTATGCCGACAGTTTCAAGATCCTGTCGCCTGCGCAGGTCGCCTATCTCGATCTTGGCGGGTCGGGGAATGAGACGCACGCGCATCTGGCCGCGGATGGCCGTATCACCATCATGTTCTGCGCGTTTGACCGCACTGCGCTGATCCTGCGCATTTATGGCCGGGGACGGGCGGTGTTGCCGCAGGATGCGGAGTGGGAGGCGGTGGCGGCGCATTTCACCTTGCTGCCCGGCACGCGGCAAATTTTCGTCATCGACGTGGACAGCGTCCAGACCAGCTGCGGCTGGGGCGTCCCCTATATGGCATTGGAACGGGAACGCGCGACGCTGACCAAATATCATGCGCAATCGGACCCGGAGAAATGGGTTGCCAAGACGGCGGGGCGCACGCGCAGCATTGACGGCCTGCCGACCCGTGCCACGGACCGCTTCATTGCCGGCGCTGCGCCGGAGGAAGCGTGAGCCTGGTTGAGCTCGCCCGTTATGGCAGCTTCACCGAAGCCGAACTGGCCCGCGGGCGGCTCGAAAGCGCCGGCATTCATGCCGTGTGCTTCGACGGCGCGATGAACATCGCCGAGGGGCTCGGCCTGATGATCCCCACCCGGCTGATGGTGCTCGATGAAGATGTCGAGGAAGCGCGGGCGGTGCTGGCCCCGCCAGAATGATCCGCCCCTGATGATCCGCCCCCGATGATCCGCGTCGCCAGCTACAATATCCACAAGGCCATCGGCCTCGACCGGCGGCGTGACCCCGAACGCACGCTGACCGTCCTGCGTGAAATCGGTGCCGATATTGTTGCATTGCAGGAGGCAGACCGCCGGTTCGGCAGCCGCGCCGCTGCCATCCCGCCGCTCCTGATCCGCGACCACAGCAACTACCGCCCGGTCCCGCTCAACACCCGGCCCGACAGCATCGGCTGGCACGGCAACGCCCTGTTGGTCCACGACGATGTGCTGGTGGCAGAGGCCGGCGCCATCCCCCTGCCCACGCTGGAGCCACGCGGCGCGATCTGGGCAGAGGTGATCATCAAGCGCGTCCGGCTGCGCATCGTCGGCATGCACCTCGACCTGTCGGGGATCAGGCGGCGGCAACAGATTAGGGCGATCCTGCACTTTCTGGAGGGCGGTCAGATACCCACGATATTGATGGGCGACCTCAATGAATGGTCGACCCATGGCGGCGCCTTGCGCGAATTCGGGGCCCGCTATCATGTGCTCGCTCCCGGCAAGAGCTTCCACACCCGCAATCCGGTGGCACAGCTCGA
>JBOFDB010000219.1:0-1302 GCA_051646545.1 Sphingomonas sp. | reverse complement strand
CAATCACGGCGATCCGTGGCTTCAGGCCTTCCAGGTTCGGCAGGCCAATAGTGATGCTCATATTCTTACTCCCCTCGGGCGCACCGGTCGAAGGCTCCCGTGCGCCTTCCGGTCTGCGCCACGTCGCAAATCGTTCGGGCGACCATGCACAGTTTATTGCGTAATTTCATCCATAAATTAACCATTAGGCATATTTTGTCTTCAATCTGTCACTGCGCCCGTCATTGGCTCCGCCGCCAGATGTTCCTGAGGCGGCTCAACCAGAATGTACTGCGCGGTTCCTCGCTGCTCGCCTGGCTGAGATGACGCAGGTCAGAGGCACCTTCGGCGGCATAGCGGACCAATCCTGCCGCTACGCTGAACCCCGCGCCGGCATGCGCATCCGGCAGGCTGCGAATACCGATCGGCCGCCCGACCCGCGCCGCGCCGCCCAGCACCGATTGCACATAATCGGCCATGCCTTTCAGCTCAGCGCCGCCGCCGACCAGCACCACTTGCCGGGCAACCGGATTGGCATAACCCATCGCCTTCAGCGTCGCGCCGATTTGCGGCACCATATGGTCGAGCCGCTTGCGAATGACGGCATTCAGCTGCGCGCGGGTAATCTTCGGCGGCACGCTGTCCCCCGGCGCGGGATCAAGGTCGATCTGATCCTGATGGTCGCGCGGGCTGGAGATGGCGGAGCCGTGAAAGCATTTCATCCGTTCCGCCGTGCTGCGCCGGGTCGAAAATTCGGAGGCGATATCGTCGGTAATCGCATCGCCGCCAATCGGCAGCGTCGCCATGCCGACCAGCATCCCGCCCGCAAACAGGCCGATATTGGTCAGCGCGGCGCCGATATCGACCACCGCAACCCCCAGATCGCGCTGTTCGGGGGTGATCGCCGCCATACCCGCCGCCATTGAGGAGGCGACGACTTCACGGATATTGACATGCGCCGCGCGCACGGCGGTCATCAGATTGCTAACCGGCCCGCGATCCCCCTCGACCAGATGGATATCGACCGCCAGCCGGTCGGCGAACAGCCCCACCGGATTGCGCACCCCGGCATTGCCATCCAGCGTGAACAGGGCGGTCTGCGCGTGCAGCACTGCGCGCCGCTCATCCAGCGCCGCCTCGCGCGCGCGCAGCAGCAATTCGGCGATGTCGTCCTCGTCAATCGGGCCGCCGCCGCATTGTTCCTCATGATGGACGATCCGGCTGGTCAGCCCGCCGCCGCCGAACGCCACCCAGACATCGCGCACCTCTACCCCGGCGATGCTTTCGGCCTGCTCAAGCGCCTGCCGCACCACCCGGTCCACC
>JBOFDB010000125.1:0-4668 GCA_051646545.1 Sphingomonas sp. | reverse complement strand
GGCCAGGTCGGTCGCGGTGGCGAACCCGGCTTCGGCGGCTGCCCGCAACCGGTCGGTGCGGAAAGTCGCGCTTGCGACCATGCCTGTCATCGCCGCGACGGAAAGCCCCAGCAGGTCATGCGCCTCGAATACGGGCGGCTTGTCGTCCTGCATGTCCTTGGAATAAGCGAGCGGCAGGCCCTTCATCGTCATGGTCAGTGCAACCATGCAGCCCGCAATCCGCCCCGCATGGCCGCGCACCAGCTCGGCGGCGTCGGGATTGCGCTTTTGCGGCATGATCGAGCTGCCCGTCGACCATTGGTCGCTGAGCGAGACGAAGCCGAAAGGCTGCGACGCCCAGAGGATGAATTCCTCGGCGAGGCGAGACAAATGCAGTGCGCATTGCGTCGCGCTCATCAGATAATCGAGCGCGAAGTCGCGATCGCTGACCGCATCGAGCGAATTGCGCGTCGGCGCATCGAAACCCAGCGCCCTGGCGGTCATCGCCCGGTCGATGGGGAAGCCCGTGCCCGCCAGCGCCGCCGATCCTAGCGGGCACTGATTGAGCCGCGCGCGGGCATCGGCAAAGCGGCTGCGGTCGCGCGCGATCATTTCGTAATAGGCCATCAGGTGGTGGCCAAGCGTCACCGGCTGCGCGCTTTGCAGATGGGTGAAACCCGGCATGACGCTGTCGGCATGCTCCTCGGCACGCGCGATCAGCGCATCCTGGAACGCAGCCAGCGCCGCATCGACCTCGTCGATCGCATCGCGCACCCACAGCCGGAAATCGGTCGCGACCTGATCGTTGCGCGAGCGCGCGGTGTGGAGCCGCCCCGCCACCGGCCCGATCTTGTCGGCCAGCCGCGCTTCGGTCTGCATGTGGATGTCTTCGAGCGCCAGGTCCTCGGCGACGCCGCCCGCCGCATAGTCGGCGGCGACTGCCTCCAGCCCGGCGCTGATCGCCGCTGCATCCTCGGCCGAAACGATGCCCTGCGCGCCCAGCATCGCGACATGCGCTTTCGATCCCGCCACGTCCTGCCGCCACAGCCGCTTGTCGAAGGGGATGGAGGCGTTTATCTCGCGCATCACCGCGGCGGGCCCCTCGGCAAAGCGCCCGCCCCACATGCTATTGGAGGCTCCCCCGCTCATGTCGTCGCGCTCGCTGATCGCTCTCGTCCTTGGCTGTGCCGTGATCGGGGGGTGCGATAAGCAATCGCCCGCGCCGGAGCAAGCCAACACCGCCGTAGCCTCGCAGGCCATGCCCGACGAAATGCCCGCGACGCCATCCACCGCACCTGCGTCCCCAATCAAGGCCGTGATCGATCGCAGCCACAAGGGCGAAGCGGCGCCCAGTGTGGGCTTTGCCGATCCGCAGGACAAGCAAGTGACGATCGCCAGCTTCAAGGGCAAGCCAGTGCTCGTCAACCTGTGGGCGACCTGGTGCGCGCCGTGCGTCGCCGAAATGCCGACGCTCGACAAGCTCGCTGCCGCGCGCGCGGGCAAGCTCACCGTGCTGACGGTGAGCCAGGATATGGACGGCCAATCGAAGGTGCTGCCGTTCTTCGAGAAAGGCGGCTACAAGACAATAAAGCCCTATATCGACGCGCAGAACGGGCTGGGGATCGCCTATAAAGCCAACCTGCCGACGACGATCCTCTACGACGCAAGCGGGCACGAAGTGTGGCGCGCGAGCGGCGGCATGGACTGGACGGGGAAAGACGCAGAAGCGCTGTTGGGGGAGGTGGGGTAAGATGCGCGGTATCAATCTGCTTGTCTTGCTGTTGCTCGGCGGCTCGACCGTCGCTTCGGCAACTATCGCACCATCAGCCGCTGGTCTCCCAGAGAAACCAGTCCGGGCCGTTGTTTTGATCGACGTCATTCCATCGGACCAGGACGAAGGTTTAGCTGCGTTGAAAGACTTTGTCCGGCGCGCACGACAAGACAAGGATGTCACGTCGATTGATCTCATCCAGCAAGCGACCTTCACGAATCATTTTATGCTGGAGGAAGTGTTCCCTAGTCAGAGCGCTTATCGGTCTTTCCTATCGAAAGACTATGTACGGGCGTTCCGTGCTGCGCTCTTCCCTCATCTTGGCAGTCCCTGGGACGAACGGCCGGGGCAAGAGGTGACGCCGTAGCGGGGCGGGTCGGACCCCGGCACAAGGCCGGGGTGACGGCTTGATCAGTTCCCTAACCGTTCGTGTCGAGCGAAGACGAGACACCGCGCGACGCACGCGCGGCCTGTCCCTCGACTTCGCTCGGGACGAACGGGGGAGAGAGATTGGAAGGGGAGCGTCGTGCGCTCCCCCTCAATTCGTCCAATAGACGTAATCCTGCCCCTTATCCCACTTCGCATTCAGCGGCACGTCGATGCGCACCGGCGCCTCGATCAGGCCCGGCCAGAGCGGCTTGGCCATGCCCTGGTTGTGCGCCTCCAGCTCCGCCTTCAGCCGCGCGACTTGCGCGGGTTCGGCGGCGGAAAGCTCATGCCGCTCGGTGGGATCGTTGGCGAGGTTGTAGAGCCAGACCTTCTGCTGCCGACCATCGACCTGCAGCTTCCAGTCGCCGTCGCGCACCGCGCGATAGCCGCCGGAGCGCCAGAACAGGGGCTTGCTCCGCTCGCTCGGCGCCAGGCCGGGGACGATGCCCGCCAGCACATCCACCCCATCCATCACCCGGTCCTTGGGCAGGGGTGCGTCGGCCGCCGCCGCCATCGTCGCGAACAAGTCCATATGGATGGCGCGCGTGGTGGACGTCGTGCCGGGCTGGATATGCCCCAGCCAGCGCATCATCAGCGGCACGCGGATGCCGCCTTCGAAAAAGGTCGCTTTCCATCCGCGGAACGGCTTGTTGAGATCAGGGATGCCATCATACCAGGCGCCGCCGTTGTCGCTGGTGAAGATGACCAGCGTGTTCTGGTCGAGCCCTTCCTTTTTCAGCGTCGCCAGCACGTCGCCAATGCGCCGGTCAAGCTGGCGGACCATCGCGCCATAGACGCGCGTCTTGTGGTCGCTGATCATCGGCAGCGCGTCATAATCGGCCTTGGTCGCCTGGAGCGGCGTGTGCGGGGCGTTATAGGCCAGGTACATGAAGAAGGGCCGATTGCGATTGGCGTGGATCGCCGCAATCGCATTGTCAGTCAGGTAATCGGTCATGTGCTCATTGGGCTCGAAGCGCTGACCGTTGTTAAACTGCACCGCATAAGGCAGGTTGGGCCAGAGATAGCCGTCGATCGGATCCCACGGCAGATAGGCGTTGACGGCATTGGGATCGCGCTGGTGCAGATATTTGCTGCCCCCGGCGCGAAAGCCGAGCGACTCGTCAAAGCCGCGCGCGTGCGGCGCCAGGTCATCGGCCTCGCCCAAATGCCACTTGCCGAAATGGAGCGTGTGATAGCCCTGGCGCTTGAGCAATTGCGCAATGGTGATCTCGCTCCTCGGCACGCCCATTTCGGGATAATCGATCAGATCGTGGTTCAGCTCGCCATGATAGATGACCGGCACGGGCGAATGCCCCTCGCCATGGCTGACCGCCCAGGCGAACGAGCCGGGCACAGCGGTGAATTCAAAGCCAAACCGGGTCGGGTAGCGCCCCGTCATCAGCGCCGCGCGCGACGGCGAGCAGGTCGCGTTGGCGGCATAGGCGGTCGCATAGCTGACGCCGTCATGCGCGATCGAATCGATATTGGGCGTCTTGACGATGCCGCCCGCAACGCCGCCGCCATTCAGGGAGATGTCGTTATATCCCAGGTCGTCGGCCAGGATGAGGATGATGTTGGGCGGGCGCTGGCCAACGGGCGGCGTGGCCGGCCCCTCATTCCAGCTGACGGGGTGATACGCCGCGATGGGGTGGCGAAGTTCGCCGATAAAGCCGGGAATGCCCTTGCCGAATTGCCACAGGCCGATGGCGACGACGGCCGCCATTACGCCCAAGGCCGCCAGCCAGCCGCGCCAACGCTTCATGCCGCCTCTCCCTTCACTATTTGGCGTTTATCGTGCCAATAAGCGGGCGGGCAGGCAAGCCCTGTTCTCACGGCAACAATGCGCACTGGCAATGCCAATAATATGACGGGCGCGGTGGCAGATGCTGGACGATCCCCCTGGCGCTTCCTATAGCAGGGCGATGGCCAATATCGCGCGTACCCTTGCTCCCCCCCGTGTAACCCCTACCGCCGTCGTGGCCGATGGCCGCCATGCGCGCAGCCAGTCGAGCCGCGCGCGGATCGTCGCGGCGATGCTTGAACTGGTCGGCCAGGGCGATGTTCAGCCCAGCGCCGCGCGGGTGGCGGAGACGGCGGGCGTCGGCCTGCGCACCGTTTTCCGGCATTTCGACGACATGGACTCGCTGTACCGGGAAATCTCGGAAGCGATTGAGGCACGGTTGCTGCCGATTCTGCTCAAACCCTTTGCGGCGGCAGAATGGCGCGGCCGCATTCGGGAAATGGCGGAGCGGCGGAGCGAGCTGTTTGAAGCGATCTTGCCCTATCGCATCGCCGCCAGCCTGAAGCGGTTTCATTCGGCGTTTCTGATGCGCGATTATCGCCGCATGCTGCGGATGGAGCGGGAAACGATCGAGGCTGTGCTGCCGGCGGCGGTGCTGGCTGACCCCGATAAGGCCAACATGGTGTTCTGCGCGCTCAATTTCCAAAATTGGCGTTCGCTGCGGCACGATCTGGAGCTTGATCCGGCG
>JBOFDB010000537.1:0-2769 GCA_051646545.1 Sphingomonas sp. | reverse complement strand
CGCCGGCAAGGTCGAACCACTCGATCGCCTGTTCCCGGCTGATGATCTCGTTATCGCCATGACCCCAGCCGAGCCGCAGCAGGTAATTGCCCAGCGCTTCGGGGAGAATGCCAAGTTCGTCGCGATAAGCATCGACGCCGGTCGCGCCATGACGTTTCGACATCTTGGCCCCGTCGGCGCCATGGATCAGCGGGATATGGGCGTAAACGGGGTCGGGCCAACCGCCCTCAATCGCGTTCATCGCGCGGATGATGGGAAGCTGGCGGAACGCGTTGTTGAGATGGTCGTCGCCGCGAATGACGTGCGTCACGCCCATGTCGTGATCATCGACGACGACGGCGAGCATATAGGTTGGCGTGCCATCCGACCGCAGCAGCACGAAATCGTCGATTTCGGCGTTATTGACCGTCACCGGACCCTGAACCTGGTCGTCGATCGTCGTGGCGCCCTCGCGCGGTGCCTTTAACCGGATGACGAAGGGCGCGTTGCCGCCTTCTGCCGGATCGCGATCCCGCCAGCGCCCATCATAGCGGATCGGCTGTTTGGCGGCCTGTTGCAGGGCGCGCAGCTCGGCAAGTTCCTCCGGCGAGGCGAAGCATTTATAGGCATGGCCCGCCGCCAGCAGCTGCGCGGCGACCGCCGCATGGCGATCGGCGCGGCTGAATTGATAGACTTCCGGGCCATCCCAATCGAGGCCGAGCCAGCGCATCCCGTCAAGGATCGCCTCAATCGCCGATTGGGTCGAGCGGGCGCGATCGGTATCCTCAATGCGGAGCAGAAACCGGCCGCCATGGTGGCGCGCGAACAGCCAGTTGAACAGCGCGGTGCGGGCGCCGCCAATATGGAGATAGCCGGTCGGCGACGGCGCAAATCGCGTTACGATGCCCTTATCGGCCGACCCGGCCTGATCCGCACCAACCTCACTGCCAAGATCAATGGTTGCGCTCAACCGCGCTTGCTCCCAAAAAACTCGATGCCTGGCGGAACCGTTGGGGGGTTAAACCAGATGGCCAGTTCAGCCGCCGACGCCCCTAGCATGGGCTTTGCGCCGCTTCAAATCGCCTTGCGCGGGGCCGAAAAAACGTACCGCGCGCTGGAAGGCTGGCTGGAGGCAGAGCGCGATCAGCTCGTGCTGTGGCTGCCGGTTGCGCAATGCGCTGGCGTGGCCTTGTGGTTGCTGCTCCCCGATGCACGCCTTTGGGCATTGGCATTGGCGGCATTGGGGGGCACCGGCCTGGTGGCGCTGGCTTTGCCCGGCGGTGGCAGGGCGCCGCGCGCGCTGGGTGTTGCGGCGCTGGCGACGGCGCTGGGGCTGGCCATGATCTGGGCCCGCGCCGAACATGTGCGTGGCCCGGTGCTGGCGGGCACCGCCATTGTGCGGCTGGAGGCCCGGGTCGAGCGGATCGAGCCGCTGCCACCACGCGGCCTGGTGCGGCTGCGGCTGGCGCCGGTTCGACTGCTTGGCGGCGTTGATGGCGGGGCGGCACCCGTGGCCGCGCTGCCGCCGCATTTGCGCGTCAATCTGCAGGTGGCGGATGTGCCCGCCGGTCTCGCCGATGGCGCGGTGATCCGGCTCGGGGCGCGGTTGCTGCCGCCGCCACCGCCAGCGCTGCCCGGCGCCTATGATTATGCGCAAGTCGCGTGGTTTGACGGGGTTGGCGCCACCGGTCGGGGCTTTGCGCCGGTCGAGCTGGTCCATCGCGGGTCGACATCGTCTGCCTGGACCTGGCTTAACGGCACCCGCGAGGCGTTGTCCGCGCATATTCAGGCGAGCGCGCCCGGCCCGGCCGGCAGCATCGCCGCTGCGCTAGCCACGGGCGACCAGGGGGCAATTCCGCTTGCCGATGCCGATGCCATGCGCCGGGCGGGATTGGCGCATCTGTTGTCGGTAAGCGGCCTGCATCTGACCGCGACGGTGGCGGCAACAATGGTGATCGTGCTGCGGCTGCTTGCCTTGTTCCCCTGGCTGGCGTTGCGCATCAGGCTGCCGATGGTCGCAGCGGGGGCAGGGGCAATGGCGGCGATCGGCTATACCTTGCTGACGGGTGCTGAGGTGCCGACGGTGCGATCATGCGTCGCCGCGTTGCTGGTGCTCGCGGCGTTGATGCTGGGGCGCGAGGCGATGACGCTGCGGCTGGTGGCGGCGGGCGCCGTCGCGGTGCTGCTGACCGTGCCCGACGCGGCGGCGGGGCCGAGTTTCCAGCTGTCCTTCGCGGCGGTCGCTGCGATCGTCGCGCTGCATGATGCGCCATGGGTGCGGGGCTGGTTCATGCAGCGCGACGAGAGCTGGTGGCGGCGCCAACTGCGTGAGGTGGCGTCGCTGCTGCTGACCGGCCTGGTGGTGGAGGCGGTACTGGCGCCGATCAGCATCTATCATTTCCACCGCGCCGGGCTTTATGGTTCGGTGGCCAATATCGTCGCCATCCCACTGACAACATTCGTGATCATGCCTGCCGAGGCGCTGGCGCTGCTTGCCGATACGGTGGGCGTGGGGGCGCCATTCTGGTGGGTGACGGGCAGGGCGATCGACCTGCTGTTGTGGATCGCGCACTATGTTGCGGCGCTGCCCGGCTCGGTCGCGGCGCTGCCGTCAATGCCGTGGCAAGCCTTTGCGCTGATGATGGCGGGGCTGTTATGGCTTGGCCTGTGGCGGACGCGCTGGCGGTTGCTCGGGCTGTTGCCAGCGATGGCGGGCGCAGGCTGGGCCGCCATAACCCCGGCGCCCGATCTGCTGGTGACGGGCGATGGTCGCCATGTTGCGATCCGCGA
>JBOFDB010000488.1:0-1848 GCA_051646545.1 Sphingomonas sp. | reverse complement strand
GGGCCAAATAGTCGTCACAACCGATCCAGCGTCGCCGGATCGGCGACCCCGCCGAAATACTTGGCCAAGGCCCGCGCGAACACGGGCTCGGCCGGCGCGGCCCGGGCGAACAAGGTCATGCAGGAGCGGAACTTGAGATCGTCGGGGCTGCCGAAGATCTCATGGATGGTGCGTCGCTCCGCCTGGTTCACCAGCACGGTGCATTCGGCCAACCGCCGGCCGAGCACCGGGTGGCCGGCATAGGCGCTCGCTTCGGCCAGCGAGGCCAGCGCGAATCGCTGCGCCATCGGACTGAAGCCGAGGCCGGCGATCTGCGGGAAGATGAACCACATCCAGTGGCTGGTCTTGCTGGCCCGGCGCAGTTCCTCGAGGACCTGGCCGTAGATCGGGTCCTGGGCGTCGATGAAGTGCTGGAGAGGATCGGCGCCGGGCATGACTGCAACCTCGTTGGGACCAGTTGATCGCGCGGCCCGCGACGAACGCCCTCCGGCAAAGCTTCGGGCTGCCCGCCGCCGGCGGTCGCAAGCCTTGCCGCCCAAATGAAAAATACCCCTATCATTGCCGTGGATTGTGACGGGAATGTCTTGTGGCCGTCGGGGCGCATGTTAAAGTTATTCCAGATTTGGCTAAAACTGGCCATATCGGTTGTTGTAGACCCCCTTTGCCGACGCGCGGCTTGCTTTTGCTATGGATCACCTGCCCCGCGCCGCATTGCCTGAAGGACTGGATCCATGTCGCCCGGACAGGAACGTATCGCGCTCTTTATTGATGGCGCCAATCTCTACGCGACAGCCAAGACCATTGGTTTCGATATCGACTACAAGCGGCTGTTGAAGGAATTCCAGAGCCGCGGTTATTTGCTCAGGGCCTATTATTACACCGCCCTGATCGAGGATCAGGAATATTCGTCGATCCGACCGCTGATCGACTGGCTCGACTATAACGGCTTCACCGTCATCACCAAAACGGCCAAGGAATTCACCGATTCCATGGGACGCCGGAAGGTGAAGGGCAATATGGACATCGAGCTCGCGGTCGATGCCATGGAGCTCGCGCCGCGGGTCGACCATATCGTGCTGTTTTCCGGCGACGGCGACTTCCGCTCGCTGGTCGAGGCGCTGCAGCGCCGCGGCGTCAAGGTCTCGGTCGTGTCGACCGTCTCGGTGCAGCCGGCGATGATCGCCGACGAACTGCGCCGCCAGGCCGACGAGTTCATCGATCTCGCCCAGCTGATTCCGCGTGTCGGCCGCGACCCGTCCGAGCGGGCGCTGCGCCAGACCGGGCAGGATATTCCGGGCTTCGTGCGCGACCGCCCTCGCCCGCCGCGCCCGCCGGTCGCCTCGACCAATCCGGCCGGCGCCGGGCCGGATGACGATTTCGCCGATCGTTGAGCGCGATGATCGAGCTCGACCCCGGGCGCAACTGCCCGCTTTGCCCGCGCCTCGTGGCGTTCCGGGAGAAGCAGCGCGCCGCCCATGCCGATTGGCATAACGCGCCCGTGCCGTCATTCGGCACGGACGATGCCCGGCTGCTGATCGTCGGGCTGGCGCCCGGCCTGCAGGGCGCCAACAAGACCGGCCGGCCGTTCACCGGCGACTGGGCCGGCGACTTGCTTTACGAGACGCTGATCGATTTCGGCTTTGCCAGGGGCGTCTACGACGAGCGGCCGGATGACGGGCTGACGCTGATCGACACCCGCATCACCAATGCGGTGCGCTGCGTACCGCCGGAAAACAAGCCGACAACCGCGGAAATCGCCACCTGCCGGCCGTTCCTCTCGGCCACCGTCGCCGCCATGCCCAGGCTGTCGGCGATCGTCGCGCTCGGCCGCATCGGCCATGACAGCGT
>JBOFDB010000231.1:0-5177 GCA_051646545.1 Sphingomonas sp. | reverse complement strand
TTGGACGCGTGATAGCTGTACGTCTCCCACGGATTGAGCCGCTGGCCATCGATCGAGGTGATGTTGATCACCTTGGCGGGCTGCGCCGCAGAAGCGGCTGCCTTCAGCGCCTCGTGCAGCGCCTGGGTCAGGAAGAAAGGCGATTTGACGTTGAGGTCCATCACCTTGTCCCAGCCTTTTTCGGGAAACACCTCAAATGGTTCGCCCCAGGCAGCACCGGCATTGTTGACCAGGATATCGAGCTTGCCCTCATGCGCGGCGAATTGTTCGGCGAGCGCTTTGCAGCCGGCGACGGTCGACACGTCTTGCGGCAGCGCGATGCAGTTGGCGCCCAGTTCCTCGGCGGTTGCAAAGCAGGCATCGGCCTTGCGCGATGAAATATAGACCCGCGCTCCCTGCGCGATGAAGCCCGCCGCGATCATCTTGCCGATGCCACGCGACCCGCCGGTGACGAGTGCAATGCGGCCATCAAGGCGGAACAAATTGGTGGTGTCCATGTGTACTCCCCTCCCACTTGCGGGAGCGGCCGGGGGTGGGCGACCGGCCTGTCGCAAGCGGTATATTGTTATTGCCGTCGGAGGCCCACCCCCCGACCCCCTCCCGCAGGGGGGAGGGGAAGTAACTATCCCCCGCGCTTCACTGTTTCCCGGGCGACGATCAGCTGCTGAATCTGGCTGGTGCCTTCATAAATACGGAACAGGCGGACGTCGCGGTAAAACCGTTCAATGCCATAATCGGCGATATAGCCCGCGCCGCCAAATATCTGCACCGCGCGGTCGGCGACGCGGCCGACCATTTCGCTGGCGAATAGCTTGGCGGCAGCGCTTTCCAGCACGACATCCTCGCCACGATCTTTCCGGTCGGCGGTTTCCAGCACCAGCGCGCGAGCGGCGAGTGCTTCGGTCTTGCTGTCGGCGATCATCGCCTGAATCAGTTGATGTTCGGCGATCGGCTTGCCGAACTGCTTGCGCTCGGTGGCGTAGGCAACGCTATCGGCGATCAGCCGCTCGGCGACGCCAACGCAGACGGCCGAAATATGCAGCCGCCCGCGATCAAGCACGCGCATTGCGATCTTGAAGCCTTCGCCTTCCTCACCCAGCCGGTTTTCGACGGGCACGGGCACGTCATCAAAATTGACGTCGGCCACCTTGGCGCCTTTCTGCCCCATCTTCTTCTCGGGCTCGCCGACGGTCAGCCCCGACAGATCGCGGGGAACCAGGAAGGCGGAAACGCCACGCCCGCCCGCTTCCTCGCCCGTGCGTGCCATGACGGTGAACAGGTCGGCCTTGTCGGCATTGGTGATGTAGCGCTTGGTGCCCGACAGGCGATAGACATTGCCGTCGCGAACGGCGCGCGTCTTAACGCTACCCGAATCGCTGCCCACATCGGGTTCGGTCAGGGCAAAGCTGGTGACGACCTCGCCGCTGGCGATGCGCGGCAGCCACTGCGCTTTCTGCGCGTCGCTGCCCGCCATCACCAGCCCCTGGCTGCCGATGCCGACATTTGTGCCGAAGGTGGAGCGAAAGGCGGGGGTGGTACGGCCCAGCTCGATGGCGACGCGGCATTCTTCCGCCATGGTCAGCCCCAGGCCGCCATAATCGGGGGAGATCGACAGACCGAACAGGCCAAGATCGCGCATTTCGCGCACGATGGCGGGCGGAATGGCGTCGTCAGCCTCGATCTGGGCCTCCAGCGGTCGCAACCGTTCGGTCACGAACCGGCGCACCGTGTCGATCAGCGCCTCAAAAGTCTCCGGGTCCAGCGCCATGGCATCTTCTCCTGTCATCCTGTCGGGCCAAGCCGGGGCGACCCGGGGGACTAGCCAGCCGAACCGCCCTTGGCAAACCCGATATTCAAATTTAGCCCGTTGACCGGCGCTTGCACCCTCCTATGCTCGCCAGGATAATAAGAGAGGAAGCCAGGATGCGGTTCGCGGGCAAACGCGCGGTGGTGACCGGCGGTGCATCGGGCATTGGTCGTGCCACTGCCCTCAGATTGGCTGAAGAAGGGGCGGAGGTCTGGATCGGCGATGTCGATGAGGCTGGCGGGGCAGAGCTTGCCGCCACCTCCAACGGGCGATGCCATTTCCGGCGTACCGATGTCACGAAAGTCGACGATATTGTGGCGCTGCTGCAAGCGGCGGACGCGGCGGGCGGTATTGATGTGCTGTTCAACAATGCCGGCGCGGGCGGCGCGCGTGAGCCGATTGACGAAATCGATGCGGACGGGTGGGATCGCACCCAGGCGCTGTTGCTGCGGTCGGTGGCGATGGGCATTCGCCATGCCGCGCCGTTAATGGCCGCGCGCGGCGGCGGCGCGATCGTCAACACCGCGTCGATTGCCGCGTTTCAGACGGGCGCGGCGCCCACCGCCTATTCGGTCGCCAAGGCCGGGGTTCTGCACCTGACGCGGCTCGCCGCCGCCGATCTTGCCAAGCACAATATCCGGGTCAACGCGGTCTGCCCGGGTTTCATCATGACCAATATCTTTGCCAGCGCGATCGGCGTTTCTGAGGCGCAACGCCCCGTGGTCAACCAGGCGATCGCGGGAATTGCCGCGCATGCGCAACCGATCCAGCGCGCGGGCCGACCGGAAGATATCGCGGCTGCGGTCGCCTATCTCGCCAGCGACGATGCGGCCTTTGTCACCGGCACGCATTTGCTGGTCGATGGCGGTATGCTGATCGGTCCGCGCCACAGCTGGGACGTCGACGCGCCGTCGCTGTTTGATACGCTGGACGCGTTTCGCTGATGCATGGTCCCGGCCTGGCGCCGCCCGCCCGGCGGTTGCCGTTTGGCAGCAAACTGGCCTTTGGCGTCGGATCGATCGCCTACGGGATCAAGGATAACGGTTTTTCGACCTTTTTGCTGCTCTTTTATAATCAGGTGGTGGGTCTGCCAGCGGCAACGGTCGGCACCACCATTTTGGCGGCGTTGATGGTCGAAGCGTTTGCCGATCCGCTGGTCGGCTATCTGTCGGACCATACTCGCGGTCGCCTTGGCCGTCGCCATCCCTGGATGTACGCCTCCGCCCTGCCGGTCGCGCTTGGCTGGCTGTTGTTGTGGAACCCGCCAATGGCGTGGTCGCACGGGGCGTTGACGCTTTATCTGTTCGGCGCGGCGCTGCTGACGCGCCTGGCGCTTTCTGCCTTTGAAATTCCGGCGTCGGCGCTGGGGCCTGAGCTGTCGTCCGATTATGATGAGCGGACGCGCCTGTTTTCCTATCGCTATGTGTTTGGCTGGTTTGGCGGGTTGGCGATTCTGGCGCTGGCTTATGGCGTGTTTCTGGTGCCCGATGCGAGGCATCCGATCGGGCTGCACAATGAAGTCGGCTATTCGCATATGGCGATGTTTGGCGCTGTCGCCATGGCGATCGCCATTCTGGGATCATCGCTTGGCCTGCAGCGCGAGGTGCGGCTGATGCCCGTGGTGACGATGGCCAAGCAGACGCTGGCCGAGCATTTTGCGCTGTTCAGCAAGACGGTGCGGAACCGCGCGTTCGCGGTGCTGATGGCGGCCAGCCTGTTTGCCTATACTGCCCAGGGTCTGTCGTTCGCGCTGTCCAACTATCTCTATCAATATGTCTGGCGCTTTCATGGTGCGCAGTATCAATTGCTGGCCGTGGCGCTGTTTCTGGGCGCGCTTGGGGCGTTCGTGCTGGCGCCCCATGTTGCCAAGGGCGGTGACAAGCCCAGGATCGCGGCGATGCTGTCATTCGGCAACGCGGTGCTGTGCGTCTTGCCCTATGCGTTGCGCGAGCTTGGCGCGTTTCCGCCGGATGGGTCACCCTGGCTCGCGCCGCTCGTGTTTTTCATCCTCGGCATCAACACCATGGTTGGCGTCGCGGCGTTCATCCTGGGTTCGGCGATGTTGTCCGACGTGGTCGAGGAAGCCGAGCTCAGCACGGGCCAGCGATCCGAAGGCGTGTTTTTCGCCGGTTCCTTTTTCATCCAGAAAACGACGACGGGGGTGGGCACCTTCCTGGCCGGCGCCGTGCTGGCGCTGTCTGCCTTTCCGGTCGCCGCCGATCCCGCCACGCTCGATCCCGCTGTGACGCGGCGGCTGGTGATCTGGTTCATCGTGCTGATGTTCTCGCTTTACGGGATTGCGTCGATGCTGACATCGCGCTTCCCGTTCGGGCGTGCCGAGCACCTGGCGCGGCTGGAACGATTGGGCGTCGCGCGGCGTTGACCCACCCCTTATCGCCGCGACGAAACGACTCGTCCCGAAACTGTCACGGCGGGGTTTCCTCCGCCAGCGCGGGCGGCTAGCCCAATATCAACGGTTCAGCGTTCCTGTTGGGGGATTGATGAAAACCTTGGGTGTTACAGCGCGTTTTGCGCTGCTGGTTTCGTGCGGCCTGGCGATGGCGGCTCCGGCTGCCGCGCGGCACGCCAGCCGCCACGCCCATGGCCGTCATGTTCTGCAATGCGTGCCCTATGCCCGCGAAATGTCGGGGATCGCGCTGCGCGGCAATGCCAATACCTGGTGGGGTCAGGCCGAGGGCCGCTATGCCCGCGGCCATGCGCCGCGCGTCGGTGCGGTGCTTGCCTTTGCGGCGACGCGCCACATGCGCTTGGGCCATGTCGCGATGGTGAGCCAGCTGGTCAATGACCGCGAAGTGCTGTTGACTCACGCCAATTGGTCGCGGCGCGGTGGTATTGAGCGCGATGTCCGTGCGGTTGACGTGTCGCCCAATAATGACTGGAGCGAGGTCAAGGTGTGGTTTGCGCCCTTGGGCGATCTGGGCCTGACGGCCTATCCTACCAAGGGCTTTATCTATCCCGACGCGCCCATCGACAGCACGCCGGTGGTGATTGCGTCGAATAGCGACAAGCCGGGCCATGCGCTTGATGCGGTGATGACCTTCACCGACACCGGCCCGAGCAACTGATCAATCGCTGATCCTCAATCGCACCGGGGGTGCTTCCCTTTCCCGCCGGGAGAGGGAAGCAAGAGCCGGGCATCAGCCAAGCCGTTCAGGCCCGGCCGGGCGCGAATTTCAGCGCAACGCCGTTCATGCAGTAACGCAGGCCGGTTGGTTGCGGGCCATCGTCGAACACATGGCCAAGATGCCCGCCGCAGCGGCGGCAATGCACCTCGGTACGCGTCATGCCGAGCGTGTTGTCGGTGTGCGTTGCCACCGCGTGTTGCAGCGGTTGCCAAAAGCTGGGCCAC
>JBOFDB010000137.1:0-1494 GCA_051646545.1 Sphingomonas sp. | reverse complement strand
CCTTTGGCTGCCGCTATGCCGTCATCGTCGGCGGTTCGCGCCATGATGGCAGCTTGCGGATGCCCGGTCGCCACAATGTCGCCAACGCGCTCGCCGCCATCGCCGCGACCCGCGCGCTGGGTGTGCCGGTGACGGAGAGTGTCGCCGCGCTCAATGACTTCTCCGGCCTTGCCCGCCGCTATGAAGTGGTCGGCAGTGCGAACGGGATCACCGTGATCGACGATTTCGGCCATAATCCGGACAAGGTCGCCGCCACGCTCTCCGCTGCAACCGCCCTGCCGGGCCGGTTACTGCTGTTCTTTCAGCCGCATGGCTATGGTCCCTTGCGCCAGATGGGCAGCGAACTCGCCGCCAGCTTTGCATCGGGGATGCGCGACGCAGATCATCTGTGGGTGTGCGATCCGGTCTATTTCGGCGGCACTGTCGACCGCAGCATCGGCAGCGAAACGCTGACCGCTGCCATTGGTGCGCACGCGACGCACCTGCCCAGCCGCGACGCCTGCGCCGCCGCAATGCTGGCGGCAGCAAAGCCCGGCGACCGGATCATCATTCTTGGCGCGCGTGACGACACGCTGACCGAATTTGCGCGCGGGCTGCTAACACAGCTGGGCTAAATCCGACCCCTCTTGTGCCGTTAACCATGGCATGAACGCGCCCTTTGCCTCCCCTCGCCCTGGTCTGTTCGACCGCTGGTTTGGCCAGCCGCGCGCGCTGGATGACCCCATTTGGACGCCGTCCTGTTCGTCATCCAAAGCCTTTGATCAACGCCACGGCCTCGCCATTGCCGCGATGTGCGACTGGCTTGCCGCAGCTGCCCTCGACCCCACACCCGACACCCTCGCCCTCGCCTGGCAGGCAAGCCATGCGTCGGGCGAAGTGGGTCATGCCATGATCGACGCCGCACGCGATGCAGATGGCCACATCCCTGCCCTCACCATCCCGCAGCTGATGATTGCCCTTGGCCTCCGGCAGGACCGCTGCGCATTGAATGCGATGATCAATGAGGCCAAGTCCAATGTCGGTTCCGCCCAGGCGCTGACCGGCCAGTCGAGCGCCGCCATTGCCGATTATCGCGCTGCGCTCGCCATCCCTGCCCAAGCCATCGCCGATCCGCATCGCGCGGTTGCCGCCATTGCCGAAATGCAGGCGCTGACGAGTTCGCTGCTCGATCGCACCCGCGCCGCCGAAGCCGAACTACGCGCCACCGCCAGCGTCATGGGGGAATTGCGCGAACGGCTGGCCGAAACGCAGCGGCAGGCGCTCGCTGACCCCCTCACGGGCCTGCCCAACCGCCGCGCCTTTGAAGGGGCCCTGGCACAGTCGCTGGCGGATTGTGAAGAGCATGGAGAAGCCGCGACAATGACCGTCGCCTTTGTCGATCTCGATCATTTCAAGGCGATCAATGATGCGCACGGCCACGCGACGGGCGACCGGGTGCTCAAATATGTCGCCGGCCTGCTTGCACGCCTGTCGGGTGACAATTGCCACGTTGCC
>JBOFDB010000300.1:0-3425 GCA_051646545.1 Sphingomonas sp. | reverse complement strand
CTGGCCAGAAGAGCGAGAAAAAGTGTAGCCCGTGCTTGGCGAAGCCAACGATGCACACCGTCACGAACACGATCAGCGCTAGACCGAAGGTGACCGACACATGGCTGGTCGGCGTGAACGTGCCCGCCCAGGGAATGAGGCCCAGCAGGTTGCAGACCAGCACGAAGATGAAGATCGTAAAGATCAACGGCGCGAAGCGGCGCCCTTCCGGCCCGACATTGTCGTCAAGCATCGTGCGCACGAAATCATAAAGATATTCGACCGCCGCCTGCATCCGCCCGGGGACCAGTTGCGGCCGCGCGGTGCCGATGAACAGGAAAGCGGCAATCGCCACGGTCGCCACCGCCATCCACAGCGCGGAATTGGTGAACGACACGTCATGCCCCGCCAGCATCAGCGGCTGCAGCGTCTTAATCGCAAACTGTTCCATCGGGCCGGCCATATCGGTCGCCTTCAATCCTTCGTCTTGGGGTCGGAGGCAGCGTCGAACTGCGACGAGTCCTGCATCGCCCGGTAAACCGCGCCGGCAAAGCCCAGCAGCAACATGCCGATCAGGGCAAAGGGCTTGGTGCCAAGCCCGGCATAAGTGTCGATGCCATAGCCAATGGCGGCCGACACCAGCACCATGCCGACAAATTCGATCGCGACCGACCAGCCGCGCGTCTCGGCAATCTTGTCAGCCACGGCCGGACGCTCAGCCGCCGCCTTGGCGCGCGCGATGCGGGCGCTCAAGTCGTCTGAACCGTTCTGGCGATCGTCTGCCAACGCGAAACCCACAGCCCATCCTGATAAGAAAATGCCGCCGCTGTTGGTGCAGGCGGCGACAGCTGGCGATGAGGAAGCCCCCAAAGCGCGGCCCGTTTAGAAAGCACCGGGGGCCAAGTCAACAGTGGGGCGATGGAGGTTGTAAAGGCGCAATCATCGGCGCACCTCATTATTTATCGTCACCCCGGGCTTGACCCGGGGTCCCGCTTCTTCGAGCGCTTCGATTTAGCGGGACCCCGGCTCAAGGCCGGGGTGACGAAGGAAGGAAAGCGGTTCCTTCCACGCGCGCAACGGATTGCCCCTGCCCCGCCACCCGACTAACCACTCCGCATGACCGCGCCGCCCCCCGATCATCACGGCCACCGCGCCCGGCTGCGCCAGCGGCTGTTGAGCGCGGGCGGCGAGGCGTTTGCCGATCACGAGTTGATCGAATATCTGCTCGGTCTTGCCATCCCCCGCCGCGACACCAAGCCGCTCGCCAAGCGGTTGCTCACCCGATTTGGCGGCCTTGCCGGCCTGCTCGCGGCGGATGCGGCGACGCTGGCGCAGGTCGATGGCATGGGGGAGGCATCGGCCGCAGCGATCCGGCTGGTGCAGGCGATCCTCAGCCGCCAGTTGAAAGCGCAAGTGCTCAACCGGCCGGTGCTCGGCAATTGGCAGGCGCTGATGGATTATCTGCGGATTGATCTGGCTGGTCGCACCCGCGAGGCGTTTCGCGTGCTCCACCTCAATTCGCGCAACGAGTTGATCGCCGACCTGACGATGAGCGAAGGCACCGTCGATCAGGCCGCCGTCCATATCCGCGAAGTCATCAAAGGCGCGATGGAATCGGGCGCGGCGGCGATGATCCTGGTCCACAACCACCCCTCGGGCGACCCCGCCCCCAGCCGCGCCGATATCGAACTTACCCGCCGCATCGCGGATGCCGCCAAACGCCTCGACATCGCCGTCCACGACCATGTCATCATCGGCGCCAAAGGCCATGCGAGCTTGCGCGAAATGGGGTTGATTTGAACCCCCTGCCCGCCCCTGCTACGGGCGCCTCGACTTCACTCATCGCCAGAAAGCCCCATCCATGGTCCCCCGCTATTCCCGCCCCGCAATGGCCGCGCTCTGGACGCCCGAAGCGCGGTTCCGCATCTGGTTCGAGATCGAAGCGCATGCGACGGATGCCCTCGCCGAGCTGGGCGTGGTGCCCAAATCGGCGGCCCAGGCGCTGTGGGACTGGTGGGCGACCAACCCCGCCATCGACGTCGCCGCGATCGACGCGATCGAGGCGGTGACCAAGCATGACGTCATCGCTTTCCTGACCTGGGTTGCCGAGCAGGTGGGCGACGAGGCGCGCTTCATGCACCAGGGAATGACGTCGAGCGACGTACTCGACACCTGCCTTGCGGTGCAGCTGGCGCGGGCGAGTGACCTGCTGCTCGATGACCTTGACGCGCTGATGGCGGCGATCAAGCGGCGCGCGTTCGAGCACAAGCTGACCCCCAGCATCGGCCGCAGCCACGGCATCCATGCCGAGCCCGTCACTTTCGGCCTGAAAATGGCCGAGGCCTATGCCGAATTCTCGCGCTGCCGGAAGCGGCTCGAAGCGGCACGCGCCGACATTGCAACGTGCGCGATTTCGGGCGCGGTTGGCACCTTTGCCAATATTGATCCCAGCGTCGAGGCGCATGTCGCGGCCAAGCTGGGGCTGGCGGTGGAGCCCGTCTCGACCCAGATCATCCCGCGCGACCGCCACGCGATGTTTTTTGCAACGCTTGGCGTGATCGCCGGGTCGATCGAGCGGCTCGCCACCGAAATCCGCCATTTGCAGCGCACCGAAGTGCTGGAGGCCGAGGAGTATTTCTCGCCCGGCCAAAAAGGCTCGTCAGCGATGCCGCACAAGCGCAACCCGGTGCTGACCGAAAACCTGACCGGCCTCGCCCGCATGATCCGCGGCTATGTGACGCCGGCGCTGGAGAATGTCGCGCTGTGGCATGAACGCGACATCAGCCATTCGTCGGTGGAGCGCTATATCGGCCCCGACGCGACGATCACGCTCGACTTCGCGCTCGCCCGGCTGACCGGGGTGATCGACAAGCTGGTGGTTTACCCTGAGCGGATGGCGAAGAACCTGGATCGCATGGGCGGCCTCGTCCATTCGCAGCGGGTGCTGCTGGCGCTGACCCAGGCGGGCGTCAGCCGCGAGGATGCCTATGCGCTTGTCCAGCGCAACGCCATGAAAGTGTGGGAATCAGACGGCGCGCTGTCGCTGCTCGATCTGCTCAAGGCCGATGCCCAGGTCATCGCGGCATTGAGCCCCGCCGAACTCGAAGAGAAATTCGACCTCGATTACCACCTGCGCCACGTCGACACGATTTTCGCGCGGGTATTTGGGACAAGCTAAAAGACTGCGCTTGCCGAATCCTCCCCCGCCAGGGGGAGGTGTCGCCGCAGGCGACGGAGGGGGAGGATGCCACAACATCACCCTTGGCTTCCTCCCCCTCCGTCACGCGTTCGGCGTGCCACCTCCCCCTGGCGGGGGAGGATTAGCGGCGGGCGCAGGGCACATCGTTACGCGATTGCGTCTGATGCAATCGCGATCGCAAGCAATAATATTGCGTGAATAAGCAATAATCTCCACATGCGTCCGTACCGGTCACATCCGGCCGGCT